>JANXTQ010000123.1 GCA_025352305.1 Actinomycetes bacterium | reverse complement strand
CTTGAAGCAGAGGACCACGAAAAAGACATCAGCCTGTACATCAACTCGCCCGGTGGGTCGGTCACTGACGGACTCGCCATTTACGACACCATGCAGTACGTGCGCTGTGACATCAGCACGATCTGCCTCGGCATGGCGGCTTCAATGGGCCAGTTCCTCCTGTGCGCGGGTGAGCCGGGCAAGCGTTTCGCTCTTCCCAACAGTCGCATCCTGATGCACCAGCCGAGCCAGGGCGGCATGCAGGGCCAAGCGTCGGACATTGCAATCCAGGCCGAACAGATCATTTACATGAAGCGACTTCTCGCCGAGAGAACGTCGCTACACACCGGTCAAGCCATTGAGCGAATTGAGGCGGACTCGGACCGCGATCGCTGGTTTACCGCGCAAGAGGCGCTCGAGTACGGCTTTATTGACGCGGTCATTGATCGCTCGGCGGTGCGTGCCGGGAGTAACTGACCGTGCTCGACGCGCCGAATGCGGCGCGCCGTCGCGTTGAGGATCGAACGGTTCGCGTTGTTTCAGCGCGGCCGGGATTAGCTCGTCGCCTAGCGGCGATTTGGGATGCGCGCGAACTCCTCATTTATTTTGTAATTACCGACATCAAGATCAAATACAAGTCCTCAGCACTCGGACTGTTGTGGTCTCTTTTTTCACCTGCGCTCACCCTGGGGATTTACTACCTCGTTTTTGCGGTACTACTGCCGAGCGGAATTCCGGACTTTGTGGTCTACCTGTTCGCGGGATTAATGGTGTGGAACTTCTTTGCGAATATCGTGACGACGTCGACGGGGATCGTTGTTGATCGTGCCGCGGTGGTAAAGAAGGTGGCGTTTCCGCGCGAGATTCTCGCGCTGTCGACCGTCGGTACCTCATTCGTGTTTTTCGCAATGCAGTCGATCATTCTGGTGATTTTCATGTTGATCACGGGCCATTCACCCGATTGGCAACTGCTCTGGCTGCTACCACTAACCGTAATTGGACTTTCGCTCGTCGCCGGATCCATTGGGATCCTGCTATCAGCGGTCAACGTTTACCTGCGCGATACAAAACACTTGATCGACGTCTTCATGCAATTGTGGTTCTACCTCACACCAATTGTGTACTCATTCGAAAAACAAGTTTCCATTCCGCTACACCGTTACGGAATTGTTTGGGTCTACTTTTTAAACCCGGTATCGACCTTCGTCTTGACCTTTCAGCGTGTTCTGTATCGACAGACCGTTGTTCACAGCACCGTGGCGCACCACCACGCGGACATCATTAAGGCGTTGCCAACATGGCCGGCGACTACCTATCTGGGACTTAATCTCGCCTTGATCGTCGTTGGTGCCCTGGGGTTCCTCGTTGCCGTCAAGATCTTTGGTCGCCTCGAAGGCAATTTCGCGGAGGCACTCTAAGTGACAGCCGTTATTGAAGTCCAAGGAGTATCCAAGCATTTTCGACTTCATCATGAGCGACACCAGTCGCTCAAAGAACGCCTCATTCACCCGGGCGGCGGAACGTTCACGGAGTTTCGCGCTCTACAAGAAGTGAGTTTCACGGTCAACAGTTCTGAGACAGTGGGAGTGCTTGGTCGAAACGGTTCGGGCAAGTCCACTCTGTTGAAGTGCATTTGCGGCGTTTTACAACCAACATCGGGCCAGATCCTCGTACGCGGGACTCTCGCGGGTCTGTTGGAGCTCGGCGCGGGCTTTCAACCGGAATTAAGCGGGCGCGACAACATCTACTTATCGGGATCCATGCTGGGACTCTCTCGTCGGTCGATCGATCGACTGTTTGATTCCATCGTGGACTTCAGCGAATTAGACGGTTTCATTGACACCCAGGTCAAGTTCTATTCGTCGGGAATGTACGTGAGACTTGGTTTCGCGGTGGCGGTCAACGTTGACCCGGATGTGCTCGTGGTCGATGAAGTCTTGGCCGTGGGCGACGAGAGGTTTCAGTCCAAGTGCATGGACCGCATTCGGGAGTTTCAAAAAGAGGGTCGAACGATCATGCTCGTTTCGCACAACGCCGATCAGGTGCGATCTCTCTGTGATCGAGCAATTGTGTTGGATCACGGCGTCTTGCTCGCTGACGGTCCATCGGGGGAGTCGGTCAAGATTTTTCGAGAGGCGTTGCTCGGCGAGTCGCGAATGGATGATTTGCCCGGCGAGCACGAAGAGCTGGTGTCCATCGACGCAGTCTCGACCGCGACGGGTCGTTTTGACGCTCGAACGGGCGCGCCGTGGGCGTGTGAAATTGCCGTCACGTCTCAAGAAGCGTTCGAGGGTTACTTAGTATTGGAGTTACACACGCATGTCGGAACGCTCGTTACGCGATCGGATCCAACGAGTGCGCCCATTGCATTGAACAAGGGCCATCAGCGAATTGGCGTAAATCTGCCCGAGCTGCCGCTACTGGATGGATCGTACGAACTGAGCATTGGACTACTCAGCCAGTTCGGACACGGAGTCGTCGCGTGGCGCGAACAGGTCGCGACGATTGAAGTTACTTACGACGGGCGAGCGAGCGGAATTGTTCCGATTGAACCGAAGGTAACGGTCTATTAATCCACGCTGCTGAGACGCGGATAGTGCCGTAGCGCTCCCACCGATCCAAGTTTGCCCGCGTCGATGGGGTGATTGGCACCTTCCAACATTCGACGATCACCTCGAGAGTTACCGTATGCATAAATCTCGACCTCGCCATTTGGCGCTTGAGCATCGATCCATTCGTGCAGGCGACGAAGTTTTTCCTCTCCTCGACAGTTTCGACCCAAATAGCCCCCCGTTAGTCGCCCGAGGGGATCCGTCGCGAGCCGAGTGCCAATGGCCCCGTGAGCACCCAGGTGCGCCGCCACCACACTCACGTATATCTCGGGTGACGCAGAGACCACCACGACGCGGTGACCTTCGCTCACGTGCCACTTCAATCGGTCTACGTATTGTTCACGCGCATTTTTCTCGAAATGCTCGTCACCAAAGAGTTGTGAGCGCTCGCGAACTTCACGCTCGGCTCGTCCCGCGAGTACGCCAGTAATGAGTGACTCTTTGGCGCGGTCCGCCGCAGAACCGCTTCTCAGCACTCCCCACGTGAGTGGAATGCTGCGTGCCAACGCCGCTGTCCACGCACGCCGACCGCCCCCGACGAAGCGCAGCCACTTAAAAACACTGCCTCCCTCGGTAAGGGTTCCGTCCAGATCAAATGCCGCAAC
>JANXTQ010000119.1 GCA_025352305.1 Actinomycetes bacterium | reverse complement strand
GAAGGAACTTTTGCGGAGTCTTCGCAGGTAACTGTCGCTTTTGACGGCAATCGACTCGCGGCCTACGAGGTGAAGAGCGCCACGGTTTGGGTAGGCGAGCGCGAAGAGTTTGTGCGTTTCGCCGGGAAAAACAACATTGCCATTAGTGGCTTTGACGTCAAGGTCCTGTACCGAGAAACGCCAGCGGACGCAACGCGGCTACACGCGCCCACGGACGACGGCGCCATCATGGCGTTCTTGCTCGATGCCGTGAGTGGTCGCTACGAATTTGCGTCAGTACTCAGTAGGTACCTCGACGAATCAGCTCCCAGCGCCGTAGCGAGTTTGTTTGACGCTACGAGCGACGATGAACTGCTCGAACGAGTCCAGAGCGTTCACCGTCTGAACGCGACTCTCAGAACCCAGATCGAGGAGTGGAAGCTCGACTTTGTCTATCGGTCGATTGAACTGCCTCTGGTTGCGGTCCTCGGATGGATGGAGGCGCGCGGAATCTACGTGGATCGAGCGTTGCTGGAGAGCATTGCCAAAGAGTTCGCCGACGAGGTGACTCGCCTCGATCGAGAAATCCAAGTAGTGGCTGGTCACGAATTTAAAGTGAACTCCCCTCAGCAGCTGCAAAAAGTCCTCTTCGAAGAACTAGGTCTAACTCCCGGAAAGAAAATTAAGTCGGGTTATTCGACCGATGCTTCGACCCTCGAATCTCTCGTTAACGAACATCCGGTCATTCCCATGATTCTGCGCTTTCGTGAATTAGACAAACTTCGCGGAACGTACGGTCAAAGCCTCATCGACACAATTGGTCCCGACAGTCGAATTCACGCGATATTTCATCAAACTGTTGCTCGTACGGGACGGCTTAGTTCGGACTCACCAAACCTGCACAACATTCCCGTTCGAACGTCTGAAGGGCGCCGACTGCGCCACGCCTTTGGACCGCAGCCCGGTTGGAGTCTGCTGGTAGCGGATTACAACCAGATTGAACTGCGAGTGATTGCACATCTTTCGCAAGATCCGGGACTGCTCCAAGCGTTTCGCGACGAAGTGGACGTTCACCGTTCGATTGCTTCGATCGTGTTTTCGGTCCCGAGTGACGAGGTTTCTCACGAACAAAGAGAGATGGCTAAGGCAGTTTCGTACGGCCTGGCGTACGGCATGGAGGCTTTCGGACTGAGCCAGCGAATGGCGATCTCCGTGGGCGAGGCCAAATCAATCATTGATCAGTACTTCGCTGGTTTCCCCACTCTGCGCCAGTACACCGAAGACACCGTTCGCGAGATTCGCAACCAGGGTTTTTCTCGTACGGAGTTTGGCCGCATCCGGCCCTTTCCCGACCTCGCCACCGCTACCGGGCCGCAACGACAAGCCGCGGAACGCCAAGCAATGAACTCCGGTATCCAGGGACTCGCCGCGGACATATTCAAAATTGCCCTGGTGCGACTTGACGAGGCCCTGCGCTCGAGCACCCTGAGTGGTCGGCTCATCTTGCAGGTGCACGATGAGGTCCTTGTAGAAGGACCTCTCGACGAGCAAGAAGCGATCGAAGCGTTGGTGCGCGACTGCCTAACCTCGGCGGCCACCTTGACGGTGCCCCTTGACGTCAGTGTCCATTGGGGAACTAACTGGGCGACCGCCAAGGGATAATTAGCGCCACGATGGACGCGAGTGCTCCCAGAGAGCGACGCCGCACTCAACTCTGTGAGCTTCCAGTTCGTTAATGGTGCTGGTCAAGGCCTAGATAGCCGGTGAAGGGGCCACTAAAGAGCGTGCGTGCTCGCTGCTAACATAAGACGTCGGGTTTGCACCGAAAACTCGATCCCTACTGTCTAGCGGACCACGGTGCGGTCAAGTTGTAAGGAATTTTCATGTCCGATGTACGCCGTTTGCTCTCAACCCTGGAAATGGGTACTTTCGATGATGAGGGCAATTACACCCCTCGTGTTATTACCGAAGACAATATGGTCGGAACCGACCTCGCTTCCGTTGTCGGAGACACTGTTTTGGAGTTCGAAGATGGTGACCTCGTCGTCGGCACCGTCGTCAAAATCGATCGTGACGAAGTTCTTCTCGACATTGGTTTCAAATCCGAAGGAGTCATTCCTTCGCGTGAACTTTCTATTCGCAATGACGTCAACCCCGCCGACATTGTCGAGATGGGCGAGCGCATTGAGGCTCTCGTCCTGCAAAAAGAGGACAAAGAAGGTCGACTCGTTCTGTCCAAGAAGCGTGCTCAGTACGAAAAGGCGTGGGCCAACATTGAGCAGTTGAAGAATAAGGATGAAGTCGTCAAGGGTGTCGTCATTGAAGTCGTCAAGGGCGGACTCATCGTGGACATTGGTCTGCGTGGATTCCTGCCCGCGTCACTCGTTGAACTACGCCGAGTCCGCGAACTTCAGCCGTACATTGGAAAAACTGTCGAAGCCAAGATCATTGAGCTCGACCGCAACCGCAACAACGTCGTCCTCTCCCGCCGGGCGTGGCTGGAGGAGACCCAGAAGGAGCAGCGGGGCGAGTTCCTCGTCAACCTCAAGCCCGGCGAGCGTCGCCGGGGCGTGGTGTCCTCGGTCGTCAATTTCGGAGCCTTCGTGGACCTGGGTGGCATGGACGGACTCGTCCACGTGTCCGAGCTGTCCTGGAAGCACGTCGACCATCCGTCCTCAGTCGTGGCGGTCGGCGACGAAATCGACGTCGAGGTCCTTGACGTCGATCTGTCGAAGGAGCGCATCAGCCTGTCGCTGAAGGCCACCCAGACAGATCCGTGGCAGGAGTTCGCCAACTCCCATCAGGTGGGGGAGCTCGTCTACGGCCGCATCACCAAGCTGGTGCCCTTCGGTTCGTTCGTCCAGGTGGGCGACGGTATCGAAGGTCTGGTCCACATTTCGGAAATGGCCGGCCATCACGTCGATCTCCCCGAACAGGTGGTCACACCTGGCGAAGAGTTGTGGGTCAAGATCATCGATATCGACCTGCAGCGCCGCCGCATCAGCCTGTCGATCAAGCAGGCCGCCGAAGGTGGCGAAGTGTCAGAGGAGTATCGCGAGGCGTTCGGTGAGCACGCGTATGATGCCGAGGGCAACTACGTGGGTCCGGTGTTTGCCGAAACAGAGTTCACTCCGGAGACCGAGGCTCAGGCTGCCTGGGC
>JANXTQ010000087.1 GCA_025352305.1 Actinomycetes bacterium | reverse complement strand
CGCTCAAGCGTTGGCCCGCGTGTAGGTCCATGTACTGAAGTGCGCGTTCGTCCGCCTCGCTGAGAGGCGCCGGGACAACGCCATCAACTCGAACAACTTGGGCCGGATTGGTCCCCCACGTCATGAAGGGCGCGAGAGTCGACACGTCAATAACGATCTCTTTATCAAATACTGCTTGGTCGTCACTCACCATTGCGCGCCAACGAACTGCGGCTTCGTCAAACTCACGGCCGTGAGGTACGCCGGGTCGCCCCCGCAGATACTCAATTGTCGTTTCATCGACACCCACCAGCCCCGCGCGCGCGCCGGCTTCGATGCTCATGTTGCAGATCGTCATACGACCCTCCATGCTGAGCGATGAAATAAGTGATCCGCGGTACTCAATGACGTGGCCGGACCCGCCGCCGGTTCCTAGGTGAGCAATGATCGCCAGCGCGACGTCCTTGGCGCTAACGCTCTCGGGTAAAACACCATCGACCGTGATCGACATCGTCTGGGGACGTTGCTGAGGAACACTTTGTGTTGCTAAGACGTGTTCGACCTCGCTCGTGCCAATTCCAAATGCGAGGGATCCAAAAGCGCCGTGAGTAGAGGTGTGTGAATCGCCACACACAATGACCATGCCTGGTTGACTGACGCCGAGCTCGGGTCCAATGACGTGCACGATTCCCTGATTTTCGTGACCGCGTGGAAATAGCGTGATATTGAACTCGTTGCAGTTCTCTTCGAGAACTTCCAGTTGCCGACGTGAAATTGGATCGGTTACCGGTACTGAGAGGGCGTCGGTGGGCACATTGTGATCCGCGGTGGCCAACGTGCGATCGGCGCGACGAACGGATCGATTGGCGAGGCGCAAGCCGTCAAATGCCTGCGGACTGGTCACCTCATGAATCAGATGAAGATCCACGTACAAAATGGTGGGTTCGTTTTCGGGCTCGACGACTACGTGTTCATCCCAAATTTTTTCGAAGAGGGTTCGCGCACCCACGATTTAGCGAAGGCCAGTGATCGTGACTTGCAACGTACCTGACGGGGCGTCGTAGCTCACCGTGTCGCCGACCGACTTGCCGAGAAGTGCGGCGCCCAATGGAGAGCTCGGCGACGCCACGAGAATCCCAACGGGCTTTTCTTCAATAGATCCGATGAAGAACTCCTGAGCGTCGCTGTCGGCGTCACCGTCGTAGAGCACGGAAACAATGCTCGCGTGGTCGACGACTTTCGAGGTTTCATCCTTTTCCACGATCTCGTGATTGCGAAGAATTTGATCAATTTGACGGATTCGAGACTCCATCTTTCCTTGATAATCCTTGGCCGCGTGGTAGTCGCCGTTTTCGCTGAGGTCCCCGAGCAGGCGAGCCGTCTCGATCACTCGCGCGATTTCTACGCGCCCAACGGTCGTTAGCTGTTCGAACTCATCCTTCAGTTTCGTGAGGGTCTCTTTGGTAATGCGCTGCATCTCGACCGCCACGGCTATACCTTCCTCGAAAGAGTCCAATCCTACCGGCGCGAATCGCGCCTCTTTCGACGGGCTTGCCTTGTGGGCTAGGTGCCAACGAGACTAGAGAGAGAAAGGCGGTCGCGATGAGCACAACACGTACCCACCGCGTCGCGGTTATTGGTGGCGACGGCATCGGTCCCGAGGTCACCGCTGAGGCACTTCGCGTCGTTGCGGCCCTCGGAGTCAATCTCGATACAACGCCCTTCGACTTAGGCGCTGCGCGCTTTTTGAAAGACGGATTCGTGCTCGACGACTCAACGTTGGAGCAACTTCGAGGATATGACGCCATCATGCTCGGGGCGATTGGTCCCGCTCTGGGCGATAGTCGCATTGCGCCCGGGACTCTCGAGCGCGGACTGTTGCTGCGGCTTCGATTCGATTTGGACCTTTACATCAACTATCGACCGTTTCGCGGCGTCGCCGGCTCTCTCGCCGAGGGATGCGAGTTCGCCATTGTGCGCGAAAATACCGAAGGTCCCTACGCCGGCGAAGGCGGCGTACTGCGATATGGAACTGCGCACGAGATTGCCACTCAAGGTTCCGTCAATACTCGATTCGGTGTTGAACGCTGTGTTCGATTCGCGTTCGAGCGCGCGTCACAGTTAAGTGAGCCACGAGTGACCTTGGTGCACAAAACCAATGTCTTAACGTTCGCTGGTGATCTGTGGCAACGGGTAACTAATGAGCTTGCGCAGCAGTTTGACTCCGTGGAGGTGAACTATCACCACGTCGACGCCGCGTGCATCTATCTGGTGGAATCCCCGCAGCGTTACGGCATCATTGTGACGGACAACCTCTTTGGCGATATTTTGAGCGATCTCGCCGGTGCCGTGAGTGGTGGAATTGGTTACGCGGCGAGTGCCAATCTGAACCCGGCGCGCAGTGGACCATCGCTCTTTGAGCCGGTGCACGGCGCCGCCCACGACATTGCGGGCACGGGGTCCGCCAATCCGCTGGCGGCGATTTCATCGGCCGCTTTAATGCTGGATCACCTCGAAGAACACGATGCGGCCGCTCGACTATCTCGCGCGGTGGCAGACTTTGACGCAGCAGTGCGCGATTGTCGCACCACTGACGTGACGGACGAATTGATAAGAAGGTTGTAGATGCCTATAACTCCCACTGAG
>JANXTQ010000060.1 GCA_025352305.1 Actinomycetes bacterium | reverse complement strand
TTCAGTTCCAAGTTCAACGGAACGTCACCGAAGTTGCGACCCTCCATGCGGATGTAGCACCACTTGCGGTCCTGCAACCACGGCACGTGGTCGCTCGGTCCAATGTGAATGTCGTCGGGACCCATCGTGGAGGTCTCGAGTTGGCTGGTGACGGCCTGGGTCTTGGAGATCTTCTTTGACTCGAGACGCTCGCGGTCGAGCATGTTCTTAAAGTCCATGTTTCCGCCGACGTTGAGCTGATAGGTGTGATCGAGCGCGAGACCGCGGTCTTCGAACAAACGAGTCAGGACACGGTGATCAATCGTGGCACCGACCTGGCTCTTGATGTCGTCACCAATGATCGGCACGCCCGCGTCAGCGAACTTCTTTGCCCACACCGGGTCCGACGCAATGAACACGGGGATGGCGTTAACGAAGGCGACGCCCGCGTCAATGGCGCACTGGGCGTAGAAACGCTGAGCCTGCTCGGAGCCAACGGGCAAGTAGCTAACGAGAACGTCGGCGCGTGCGTCGCGCAGCGCCTGGGTCACGTCCACTGCTTCGACCGGTGACTCTTCAATGGCCTCGCGGTAGTACTTGTTCAGTCCGTCCATCGTTGGACCGCGCAGCACGCTGACGCCGAGGCTGCCGACATCGGCGAACTTGATTGTGTTGTTCATTCCGGCGTTGATGGCCTTACCGAGGTCGTTACCGACTTTGGAGGCATCGACGTCAAAGGCGGCCACGAACTCGAGGTCGCGCACGTGGTATCCACCGAGCTCGACGTGCATGAGTCCGGGGACGTTGTCGCCAACTTGGGCGTCCTTGTAATACGTCACTCCCTGAATAAGCGAACTGGCGCAGTTTCCAACGCCCGCTATGGCCACACGAATGTTTCCCATGGCTTCCTTTCTGTGCATCTGCTAGTTCGCCTCACGGGCGATGGCTGGTTGGTTGTTTCTCTCGAAGATCAACAGATCGTCGATCCACGCGATCTCCAGTTCGACTGCTTGCGCGCCGTGATTCATAACGCTGCGCGCGTAGTTGTCGAGCTGTTGGTTGGCGGCTTGTTGGCGCACCTCGTAGAGGCGTTGGCCGAGGTTGCTGCGGCGAAGTTCTAAAAGTCCCACGCGTGCGCGCGGACTGAGGTAGCGCGCGAGTGCCATGCGTAACGAAAAACTGCGCGCGTCATCGAGCGTCGCGGGATCTTCGAGGAGTTGAGCGAACTCTTCACGACCCTTCTGCGTAATGCGGTAGACCTTGCGGCCCTTGCGACCCAGTGCGGGCGAGGTTCGTAGTGAGCGAAGTGCGGCGCGTTCGCCGGCGAGAGACCCGGTCGAGAGTGATCCGAATCGTGTTTCGACTCCCGCGACCGCTTCGACGAGTGCCGTGCGCTCTAGGCGAGCAAGCGCCGGATAGATCGAACCGAACGAGACATTGGCCCACAGTCCCAAGCGGTCGCGCAACTGGGCACGGACTTCGTAACCGTGGTGGTCGCGCTCCATGAGCAGTCCGAGTATGGCAATGTCCAACACGCGAATCACTATATCAGTTCGATATATCGAACGTGACATAACCAACAGTTCACAGTTCCCGAACAAGGAAATAGCGATAACGCGGGTAATCTCGCCCCAATGAGTGAGCAGTTCCGCACCAGCACCGCCGACGGAGCGGTCATTGAGTACGGCATCGTGCGCCGCGCACTGCTCGGCGCTCTGGCGGCCGGATCGCTCACTCGCGACGAGATCTGTGACGCTCACCCCGAACTCGTTCGCGCCGCCACGCACCTCGGACGTCGTTCCGGTGAATCCTGTCCGGTGTGCAGTGAAGCTGAGTTGCGCGAAGTGACTTACGTCTTCGGTGCTCGCCTGCCGTCGGGAGGAACCTGTCCGTCGACGCGCGGTGAACTACTAAAGCTCGAACGTCGCGAAGAACCCGTGCAGTGTTACGCCGTAGAAGTGTGCGTGGCGTGTCACTTTCATCACCTCGCGCGAAAGTGGTCCGCCGGTGGTCGTCGCGCGCGAAGTGCGACCAAGGCCAAGGCGTGAGTTCACTGAGCGCTCCACAGATTCGCCGCCGCAAGCGCCGCGAGGGGGCAGAACCCCTCGTCATGGTCACGGCTTACGACGAGCCCGGCGCACGTTACGTCGACGCCGCGGGAGTGGACATCATCCTGGTCGGCGACTCGCTGGCCAATGTTGTTCTCGGTCACGCCGACACCTTGCACGTCAGCGTGGACGAAATGGCCCATCACGTTCGTGCCGTGAGCGCCGCGTCACCGAAGGCTCACATCGTGGCCGATCTGCCGTGGCTCAGTTATCACCTGGACCGCGCCGACACGGTTCGAAACGCGGCCGTACTCATTCGTGCGGGCGCACATTCGGTCAAACTTGAAGGTGGGCGAGTGCGCCTCGAAATGGTGAGCGCACTGCTCGACGCCGAGATCCCCGTCATGGGACACCTCGGACTCACGCCGCAGAGCGTGCTCGCCATGGGTGGATTCAAAGTTCAGGCCAAGACCCTCGAGGCCGCGAAGCTTCTCGTCGAAGACGCCCAAGCACTCGAAGACGCGGGAGTGTTCGCGCTCGTGATTGAAGGGGTGCCCGGCGAAGTTGGTCGTCGAGTTACCGAGGCGGTATCGATTCCCACTATTGGCATCGGCGCCGGCGCAGACACCGATGGTCAGGTTCTGGTGTTTCACGACCTGTTGGGAATGAGCGCTCGACCTGCGGCCAAGTTCGTTCGCCGCTACGCCGACATTGGCTCCGCTATCACCGAGGCGGTCTCGCATTTCGCCGCCGACGTTCGTTCGGGTTCTTTTCCCTCGATCGACGAGCAGTATCCGAGCGCACCGGAACTTTCCCCGTAGGAATAGTTGCTGTACTCGCCCAATCAGGGCAGTACTGCCCACGCGGAATACTGAAATTCGGTATTTCGCCGAGCGCAGGCAGAACGCATCGGGAAAATGTCGGGTCGATTCGAGTAGCCCGGGTCACGATCAAAATACGGCTAAATAGTATTATATAGACATTGGAATATCATTCTCCCCCTAATACACTGCATCGGTGTATTAATTACAACGTAGAAATTAAAGTCCGGTGAGTATAGAGTACGAATCTATGGATAATGACGCCCTCAACGACAGCCCGATCGGTCGACTGGTCACTATCAACGGTTCCCACATGGGGCGTCCGTTCGCCTGCTTTGCCTACTTGGCAAATCCTCTACCCGACAGCGTTGATCTCGACCTAACTACATGGAGCTCGATCGTTGATGCCTCAGCCGCGTTGGCGCGACTGGACCAAGAGTGCAAGAGACTTCCCAACCCGCAATTGCTGATCCGACCGGCACTATGGCGCGAAGCACTGGACACGTCTGCACTTGAGGGAACGTTTGGGCAACTATCGGATCTTCTTGAATTAGAACTGCCCGGCTCGCAGTTCAGGTCTCCCGAGTCGTTAGAAATTGCCGCGTACGTTGACACAGCCAACCACGCGTTTACGGAAATACGCAGTCGGCCCCTCTCCGTTGGCCTGCTGTGCGAATTCCAAAGCGAGATGTTTAAGGCGTCAACAGAAAAACCTTCGGATCTCGGCAAGATTCGAACTCGGCAGGTATGGATCGGCGAGAAGGACAAACCCGTCGATGACGCACGATTCGTTCCCGCTCCTGGAAATGACCTGCTCAAGGCAGGGTTGGAGCACTGGATCGAATGGATTGAGTCAGACAATGGACTGCCACCAGTTCTGAGGGCGGCGATGGCTCACTATCAGTTTGAAACGCTTCACCCTTTCAGCGACGGCAATGGTCGTATTGGTCGACTTGTCATAATCCTGCAGTTCCTGCGCTCAGGAGTGATTCGAGATCCAGCGATCACGGTCTCGCCGTGGTTCCTGCGCAACAAGTTGAGCTATCAAGACCACCTACTGAATCTCAGCGTCTCGGGCGACTGGAATCCGTGGGTTCAATTCTTTTGTCGCGCGTTAAGCGATCAGTGTGTTGCTCTGATCAACGGTGCAGAGTCACTCGCCGCGTGGCTGAGCAATGCGCGGGCGCTGGTGGTCGAGCGACGGTGGGGGGGTTCCATTCACCAAGTGGTTAACGATCTCGCTGAATGGCCAGTTCTTACAATCGCCTCAACGTCACAGAAGTACGACCTGACAAAAGTGGCGGCGGCACGAGTAATCGAACATTTGTGTGAAGTCGGAATTTTGAAGGAACTCACCGGAGGCGACTACCGACGCGTCTACGGTGCTTCAACAGTGATGGATATTGTCAACTCGATTTAGCGTTCCGCGTGCCAACGTGCTCATCGAACCCTCGTAACGATCTCAAAGAGCGGGTCGCATGCTCTTTTAAGGCAATATCTGCGTAATTACGCATCGACCGGGTCTATCTCACTACCTTTGGACCTGCTTGAGAGCCGAGACGATGCATGAATGGACGTGGTTCGTCGAGGCTGAAACTGCGCTCGCTCTAGATTTCTCGTCGTCTCGAGCCTGAACTATGCTGGTAACTCCCCACATTCGTGGGGTAACAACATAACCCTGCTCTGTTTCCGCAGAGCCTGGAGCACTGCTCCTGTCCAGAGGGAAAGGAAGAATGGCCATGAGGCCTTACGAAACCATGATGGTGTTTGACACCTCCGTCGACGCACAGGCGATTCAGATTTCGCTCGACAAGTCGCTCGACGTCATCCGCAGCAATGGCGGAAACCCCGGAGCGATCGACCGTTGGGGCAAGCGACCCTTGGCCTACGAGATCAACAAGCGCAAAGAGGGTTACTACGTCGTTGTTGAGTTTGCGGGTGAGCCGGCCACTGTGACCGAGCTCGACCGTATTCTCGGTCTCGCCGACGAAGTGATCCGCTTCAAGATCATGCGCATGCCTGACAAGCGTCCTGCTCGCCGTTCAAACGCGCAGGCGTAGGTTCCAGAGTCGCTTTAGCGATAAGGAGAAATCATGGCTGACAACACCATTACCGTCGTGGGAAACATCACCCGCGACCCCGAACTTAAGTTCTTAAACTCCGGCCAAGCCTCGGTGCGTCTCAGCGTCGCGGTGAACCGTCGCTGGCAGAATCGCCAGACCCAAGAGTGGGAAGAGCGCGTCTCGTACTTTGAAGTCCAGGGCTACGGCCCGATGGCCGAAAACGTGGCGAACTCACTCACTAAGGGAACCCGCGTTGTGGTCTCGGGTCGCCTCGAGCAGCGCAGCTGGGAAACCCCCGAGGGTGACAAGCGTTCGATCATTGAGATCAACGCCGACGAAATTGCCCCGAGTCTGCGCTACGCCACTGTTGTTGTAAATAAGACCCCGCGCCCCGAAGGGGCCACTAACTCCGGTGCACCGCGAGCCTCGTCGGCTCCGCGCACCAATGAGCCCACTAGTTACGGATTTGATGAGGAGCCCTTTTAATGCCCCGTATTAATAACCCCAAGCCGCCCAAGCGCGCCCCTAAGGACCTCGGCCGGCACCACAAGAAGAAGCCGTGCTCGTTCTGCATGCACGGCGTTGCTTACATTGACTACAAGGACCTCGCCTCGCTGCGCAAGTACATCAGTGACCGCGGCAAGATCCGGGGCCGCCGCGTCTCGGGTAACTGCCAGCAGCACCAGCGCGCCGTCACCGACGCCATCAAGACCGCCCGCGAGTTGGCCCTGTTGCCGTACACGCAGCGCACCGTGACCGAGCGTCGTGGTGGCCGTGGTGGACGTAACGACCGAGGAGATCGCCGTCCGCGTGGAGATGACAACGCCGAAGAAGCAACCTTGGCCGACGTCATTGTGGACGACTATCCGACCACCGGAGAGATCACGCAAGCCGAGGAGATCGAATAATGAAGGTCCTACTTCGTAGTGACATCAAGGGACTCGGCCGACGTGGTGACGTGGTCGACGTGAAGAACGGATTCGCGCGCAACTTTCTGTTGCCGAGCGGTGCGGGACTTCAGGCGACTGACTCCATGGACCTGCAGGCGAAGTCCATGCGTCGTTCGCGCGATCTCAAAGACGCGTCCAACCGTGCCGCGGCCGAAGTTCAGCGCGGCGTCATCGAGGGCGCGAAAGTCGTCGTCGCGGCTCGCGCCGGAACGACGGGACGCCTCTTTGGTTCGGTTACTGAAGCCGACATCGTGAACGCGATTCGCACGGCGACGAACATCTCGCTGGACCGCACGCAGATCCACATGGACGAGCACCTCAAGCAGGTTGGTTCGGCCACGGTCAGTGCCCACATTTTTGAGGGTGTTACGGCGACGGTCAACGTCGAGGTCATCAGCAAGGATTAACGCTTTTCTGCTTCATGGTGAAAGAACCGGGGCGTTCGCCCCGGTTCTTTTGCGTGTGACAGGAGCCCGTCACACTCTTATGAACAGGCTTTTCCCCACTTTGTTGTTATTGCGAAACACAGGGTGAACCTGCGACCGTTGGAGGACCATGTCCCAGTTTGTTGAAGACCAGCGTTCCTATCCGCGACCCGTTGCCCAGGGTGGCCGAGTTCCACCGAATAACATCCCCGCTGAGGAGTCGTTGCTCGGAGCGATGTTGCTTTCCGGCGACGCGGTGTCTATTGCGTCGGAGCTCTGTTTGCCCGAGGATTTCTATCGACCGCTGCACGGTCAGATCTTTGGCGCGGTTGTTGACCTCGTTAACTCGGGGCGCGAAGTCGACTGGATCACGGTGTCAGAAAAACTCGCCGAACGAGGAGTGACCGATCTCGATCCGTCACTGCTGAACGCCATGCAGATCAATACCCCGTCGGCTGCCAACGCGCAGCACTACGCGAACATCGTGCGCGACAAATCGCGTCAGCGAAAGCTGATTGAGATTTCGGGTCGCATTGCCGATGAGGCGTACCTTGTGACCGACGACGTCGACGGCGTTGTGGACGCGGCGGAGCGAATGATCTTGGAGGTTCGCGACACGGCGAAGTACGACTCGGTCTCCTCCCTGGTGCCTCTACTGATTGAGGAGTTAAACCTCCTCGAAGAGCGCGCCAACAACAAGGGCGCAATTACCGGAATTGAGACGGGCTACCGTGCGCTCGACGCAGTGTTGCGCGGTCTTAACTCCTCCAGTCTCACGATCGTTGGAGCGCGACCCTCCGTCGGAAAGACGGCGTTCGCCCTCGGAATCTTGCTGCACGTGGGCTCGGTGATGCGTCGTCCCGCACTGTATTTCAGTTTGGAAATGAGTCGCACCGAACTCGCCGAAAGAATTTTGGCGACGAAGGCGCAGATCGACTCATCGAATCTCAAAGTCGGCAATCTCAACGACAACGAATGGAGTCGTGCGCAGAGCGCCATCAATCAACTTCACGACGCTCCGATATTCGTAGATGACAATCCGAACTTGACGGTGATGGACGTTCGTGCACGTGCACGGCGCATCAAACAACAGCAGGGCGACCTCGGCATCGTGATTGTTGACTACTTGCAGTTGATGAGTTCGCGCGGGCGCACGGAAAACCGACAGGTCGAAGTCGCTGAGATGAGCCGAGGGCTGAAGATTCTTGCGCGAGAACTCGAGTGTCCGGTTATTGCGCTCAGTCAGCTCAGCCGTGGACTCGAAAGCCGTACCGACAAGCGTCCGATGATGAGCGACTTGCGCGAATCGGGTTCGTTGGAGCAGGACGCTGACGTTGTTCTATTTCTTTATCGCCCCGAGCTCTACGACACGGAGATCTCGGACAAGAACCGCGGCATTGTGGAGGTAATTGTCTCCAAGCACCGAAACGGACCCATTGGCACTGCCAACTTGGTATTCCTCAGTCGCTTCGCGCGCTTTGACGACATGGGTGACGACCTCACGAACTGAGTTTCGCGCCTGTTGGAACCGTACCTGCATCGTTCTTCGCGGCGGGGACCTTCGTTCGACTAAAACAAGGCGTGACATTCACGTGCGCGTCGCAAAGTCGATCAAGGAGAGCAGATGTCGAGGATTACGACGCTGGAAGCTCTGCGTGAGCATCTCCAAATTGCCATCGAGTTAGAACACGCGACGATTCCCCCTTATCTAACGGCGCTCTATTCGATCAAACCGGGTACCAACGAGCGCGCGGTCGAAGTCATTACCTCGGTCGTCGTAGAAGAGATGTTGCACATGGCGTTGGCGGCCAATGTTCTGAATGCCGTTGGCGGTCACCCCGTCGTCGATGACCCCGAATTCACGGCTGAGTACCCCTCACCCTTACCGCATAGTCGCGCCTCGTTCTTGGTGACCCTGGCTTCGTTTTCACCCGAGACGCTGGACGTCTTCACGCAAATTGAGATGCCGAAGCCCAGCGGAGCGCGAGCGGAGTCCGATGGCTACGAAACAATCGGCCAGTTCTATCGTGCGATCGAAATTGGACTCCGGCACCTCTGCGACACGCTCGGAGAGTCAGCGATCTTTTGTGGCGATCCATTGCGACAGATCACACCGGATCATTTGCGATTTGACGGTTCGCAACGAGTCGTTTCGGTCTACGACCTGAAGAGCGCCCTTCGCGCCATTAGCGAAATTGAAGAACAGGGAGAAGGGCTCAAGCACGTGACCGTCTGGGACGGCGACCGCGACATGTTTCACCCCGAGCGCGACGAGGTGGCTCACTACTTTCGCTTCGTCGAACTGCAGCTGTGTCGAAGCTTCGTACGAGGAGACAC
>JANXTQ010000049.1 GCA_025352305.1 Actinomycetes bacterium | reverse complement strand
CCTCTTGGCTCTCGCCCCTTTGGCACTGGCCTATCACGCGTGGCGAACTCGGTCCCATCCGGCTCGAAATGTCAAACGTGGGGCGATCACCACTTTCGTTGTGACGATTGCCTTGGGTGGAGACAACCTCGCCGTATGGATACCGCTTTTTCGGGCCGATGGTCTGCACCGCGCTCTGTTAACCGGTGGAATTTTTGTTCTAAGCGACGTGGCTCTCGTGTCGCTAGCTCGCTTACTCGTAAATCGACCGCGAGTTATTGAGTGGGCTGCGAAAACGTCGCCGATCGCCACGCCCATTCTCTACGTCATACTTGCTGTGGTCATTTTGTGGCAGTGCCACGTCTTTTAGATCCGGTAGATACGAAGCGTTCGTTGATTCAACGTGGTTCTGTAGTTCCGCAAAATCAGCGCGTGGTTCTACGCGTTTGTCGGGGGCCAAATGCTGGGAGTCTCCGCGTACGACTCGAGGTCGTCGGAAATTTCCAATCGACGGGGCCAACGGCGCACTTTTTTATACGGCATAAAAAATGTTGCCGCCGATCCCTCGCGATGCTCGAAAGTCAATCGAACTGCATCGTTTCCCTCGTATCGCACATCAACAGCCATTATGAACGCACGAAGTGACTCTCGTTGCAAACGAAGCGCTGACGTCAATTCATCGATGAGGTCCGTAGGTAATGGACGTTCAACTCCCGTGTGCACGACGAATGCCTCCGCAATGTCTGAGGTGAGAGTCAATACGAATACCAGCGGTAAAAAAGATCCGCGTCTATTCAACAAAAATCGCGCGCCGCCACCTCCAGCAGCTAAGAGCTGGTGGACATCGGACTGGGCCTGCATCGACATCGCATCATTCCATTTGGCCATCGCAGCAAGGTATCGAATGTGCCGTCAGATGTGCAATAAACAGAGCGAAAGTTTGAAGAGTATTGACATTGTTGCCGTTGACTCGTGTTTCGATGTGGCGATTTCCAGGTTGTGTCGTGGCTGACCAATCGCCGTAGGCTGAAAACGTGAGCAGCACGATTGACGAGCAGGTCACTCCCCTGATCAAGCCCATCATGCGTGGCTGGCTGCATCTCGTGGGGTTCTTCGTCCTATTCGCGGCGTCACCCATCTTGTTTGCTCGCACCCACACCTGGGCTCAAGTTGGTTGGGTGCTTTGTTACCTCTTTGGCGTCGGCGCCATGTTGGCGACCAGTGCCGCGTTTCACCGCGTTCAGTGGAGCCCGAAGGCCCGTCGACGCATGAAGCGCGCCGATCACAGTGCCATCTTTCTCGCGATTACGGGCAGTTACCTCGCGCTCGCGGGACTCACGATGCACGGCGACATTCGCACCATCCTCATGATCGTCATTAGCGCCGGTGCGATTGTGGGCATCCTCATCCGCCAGTTCGCCCTCGACGCTCCGAAGTGGGCCAATACCTTGCCCTACCTCGTTGTCAGCTGGGCGGCGATTGGCGTCATGCCCCAGATCTATCGAGGCGGCGGGCCGCTCTGTTTTTCGCTCGTGATTATCGAGGGCGTCGCGTACTCCGTCGGTGCAGTCTTTTACGGCGCCAAGCGGCCCAAACTCTCGCCGCGAGTGTTTGGCTACCACGAGTTATTTCACGCGTGCACGTTGGTGGGCGCGGGATGTCACTTCGCCGCTCTCGCGGTAGCCCTGCGTTAATTAGACAACGGGCGACAGACCACCGTCGAGGTTGATGGCGGCGCCGGTCACGTAACTGGCCTTGGGCGACAAAATGAAGGCGGCCACGGCGGCGAACTCCTCGGCTCGGCCCACTCGACCTAAGGGAATGCGCGCGTTCTTCGCCATGGCCTCATATAAATCGTTGACCGCCATGTCGGCGCCGGCCGCCGCGCGGTCCCATTGGCCCGATTCAATCAGTCCGATCAGGATTGCGTTGGCGCGAACCCCTCGCGGCGCTACCTCGCTGGCGAGAGATTTCGTGAGCGCCAAGCCCGCGGCGCGAGAGGCCGAGGTCGGGGTCGTGTTAGCGCCGGGAGCCTTAGCCGTAATCGACAAGATGTTGACAATTGAGCCCTTCGTCTCTGCCAAAGCGTCCAGACAGATTCGAGCCACACTCAAGGCGGGAATGACCTTTAACTCGTAGTCACTTCTCCACGCCTCACTCCTCGAGCTCGCCACCTGACTCGACGACGAGGCACCGGCATTACTCACGACCCCGTCGAGTCGTTGGAAGGTCTCGAGCGTTCTATCAATGAAGGCTTCGAGTTGTTCGGGCACCGTGACGTCACAACTGACGCACAGCGAACGCTCGCCGAGCAGTTCCCGGGCGCGTTCG
>JANXTQ010000040.1 GCA_025352305.1 Actinomycetes bacterium | reverse complement strand
GCAGGCGGTGGCGTGATACGCCGCGCGCGCATCATCGCTCAGAGAAAACGACGATCCGCCGAGAGAGGCCACGACCTCACGCACGAGAGGGTCTCCAGCCACGCAGTACGACGCACCGAGCAACCGCGCGGCACCTAACTCAGTGCTGGACAGCGCGACCAGCGGATGTAGCGACGCGACGCGACGCTGCGACGACAGGACGTCGAGGTTGCGAGAACCAGCGCAGTGCGCGACAACCGTGTTCGCACTGACGTCGAGTGATGAGGCCACGTCGATCAGAGCGTCATCCGGTACGCACAACAGCACCAAGTCGCAGTCCGCGTCAACGCTGTTCTGCGTGTGGCGCAGCACGGTGACGTCGTGGCCAACGCCCCTTAAGGCAACGTCAAAGGATGAACCGGCGCGACCGGAGCCCACGATGGTGATTTTCATTCCAGCTCCGTTTCGTTCCGGCCCACTCGGGTGCCGTTCGGCGTCAGCGCAACGAGTCGAGTGTACCGAGTAATACAACGGCGCCGTGAGCAGCGTCCAATGTTGCTGCATCGACCAAATTGGGGGCCAGTTCACCGAGTGGCACCAACACAAAGCGCCGTTCATTCATCCGTGGGTGCGGCACGATGATGTCGGGATCACTGCTGATCATCTCGCCCACCAAAAGAACGTCGACGTCCAAAGTGCGTGGCCCCCAGCGAACATCACGCGTTCGTTCGTGAGCCTCTTCAGCGTGCAGTGCTCGAGCGAGCAACTCTCGGGGCTCGGCTTCGGTTACCAGCTCCATGACGAGGTTCCAAAAGTGCGGCTGATCGACACCGCCCTGGGGCTCGGTCTCATACACATTGGACAGTCGATAGGCGTCGTCGCCGGCCACCAATCGAACTCCGTCGCTGAGGTGCGTTCGTCGATCGCCGACGTTGGAACCCAGCGAAAGAAACGCTCGGTGCACTAGGGCCGCTCGAGCGTGACGCGTACTCCCACCGTCGCGACATCTTCGGCGACGGGCGGCCTAAGTTTTCGAGCCACCACCATGACCTTCTCAATCTCGGGGTCACACCCGAGTACTTCTAAGGCAACGCGGTACGCCAACGTTTCGAGCAGCAAAAATTCACCGTCGTGGGCCACGCCCACGACGCGGCTAATCACGTCGGCGTAGTTCGTTGTCGCGCTGAGGTCGTCGTTGATGGCCGCGGACTCAATATTGCGCGTGAGATCCAGATCGAAACTCAGTGGCTGGGCCACGTCTCGCTCGTGATCGAGCACGCCCACCACGGCGCTGCAGCGCAGGTCGCGCAGTTCAATGACGCCGATCACGATTCCGCGAAGGGCAACGCCAGCAAAATTGATCGTCCGTCGGGCCCAATAGAACTCTTGAACTTCTGTTCGGTCATTGCGAGCGCCATGGTGTCGGTTGCGACGCGGCCCGTCCACACGAGAAAACCGGCAATCAGGCCGAGCAGGCGATCCGAGACCTCATCACCATGCAGCAGCACTACCTGGCTGCCGGCGAGCGAATCGCGCAGATCGCGGTAACACTCGAGCAGGACTTCTTTTTGTCCCGGCCCGTCACGCAGCGCGTAGTGACCAACCGCGATTCCGTGTTCGGCGTAGGACGCGAGATTTTGCATGGCCGGCAAAATCGAAATGATGCGCGTGAATCCTTGACGCTTTAGCCACAACAGTTCTTCGTCGCGTCGAACACGACGATGCACCATTGTGGAACCGCCTGGTCGTTCCGAGACCGCGAGGCGACCCTCGTAGACCCAGGTGAAATTGCGCGGTTCAATGCCCGCAGCCCACTTCCCCCTCACGCGGTGACCTCCTCGACCGGACGCGCAATAAGTTCGCGCAACTGTACGGCCGCCTTTGCGTCGTGCACTCGGACCATACTCGCCCCATGCAAAAGCGCCCAAGCCTCCGTGGCGATGGAACCCTCGAGGCGGTCGTCTACTTCCAGTGTTTGAGCGCCTAATGCACCGAGGAAGCGCTTTCGGCTCGTGCCGATCAGCACTCGCGCCCCGTGGCGCCGGGCAATTTCGCAGATCCGGTCGATATTGGCGAGCAGCGTCAGATTGTGCTCGAGGGTTTTGCCGAAACCAATTCCGGGATCGAGCCACAGTTCACCCACGTGCGCCGCACGTGCGCGCAGCGCCACGTCCTCTAAGAAGGCCTCAACCTCAGCCATGAC
>JANXTQ010000030.1 GCA_025352305.1 Actinomycetes bacterium | reverse complement strand
CTAACCGCGAGCGTCCCGCTTACGGCGACCGACCAAACCGCGAGCGTCCCGCCTACGGCGACCGACCCAACCGCGAGCGTCCCGCTTACGGCGATCGTCCCAACCGCGAGCGTCCCGCCTACGGTGATCGACCCCCTCGAGATCGTCCGACGGGGGAGCGTCCCGTTTACGGCGATAAGGGACGTCGCGACATAGATCGCTCTTCAGAATCTCGCCCTGCTCGAGAACGTTCCGATTACAACGATCGTGCACGCCGAGATGACGGACGCAGTTCGCCGCGCCCGGACCGCGAGCGTCCCGCGTACGGCGATCGAGATCGCCGTGATGATCGCAGTACGTCGCCACGACCACGTCGCGACGAGGACCGCAGTTCCACTCCTCGTGCTGACTCGGGTCGGTCCGGTAGTCGAGAGCGTCCACGTGACGACCGAGGTCGTGGTTCGAGCCCAGAGCGTTCGTCGTATGCCGCGGCGCGAGGTGCGCGGCCGTCGTCACCAAGACGACCCGTTCGTGAGCTGACCCCCGAAGAGCAACAACGGCGCAATGACGCCGCGCGCTCACGCGATCAAGGCTGGGGTGGGGTTGCTCGAAAGGGTGCGGTAAATATTCGCAGCGAAGGCGAAGAAATGGTGGCATCCAAGACCAAGTCGCAGCGACCTGTTCCGTTGGCGGCATGGGTGCCCGATGAACGTCCCACTGCTCCTAAAACTCCCTCGACGATCGGCGCGCCACGCCAGCGCTACGCGCTACCTGGTGACGTTCAGGCCGAAGTTCGTAAGGCCTTCGAAGGAACCGCATATCAACGCGAAAAGATGGTCAACTTTCTGACGCGAGCCGCCGAGGCGTACGACCGGCATCGTTACGAAGAAGCGTTGCGTCTCGCCAAGAGCGTCGCCGACGCGACGCCCGGAGTTGGTCCCGTGCGAGAACTCGCCGGACTAGCGGCGTACCGCGCGGAGCGCTGGGCAATGGCCCGCATTCATTTGAAGGCGTACTTCGCACTCACGGGTAACGCAGAACACCACCCCTTGGTTATGGACTGCGAACGCGCCAACCACAAATATCGCGCGGTGGAAAAGACCTACGAAGAAGTCGTTTCGAGTGAACCCAACGCCGACATACTGGCCGAAGCGCGGATTGTGTACGCGGGATCACTGGCTGATCAGGGCAAGTTCGTCGAAGCGATTGAACTGCTGAACAAGGCCGGGGCGGCGAAGCTGTTACGTAACCCGTCGTATCGTCACGTACGCATGTGGTACGCGCTCGGTGATGTGTATGACCGCGCGGGTGAGACCACGACGGCGCGCGAGATGTTTGCGCGCGTGGTGGCCACTGATCCCGAGGCCTACGACGCCGCGGAGCGAATGGGCGACCTTGGAACAATGGCTGTTCGTAAGAACCGCAAGCGCCGTACGGTCCCCGTTTCGAAAAAGAAGCTCGTCGACTAACTCGTTCGTCTGGCTACTGTGGGCCGCGTGTGCGACACCATGGTTCAGGTTTCCAACGATGGAGTGATGTTCGCAAAAAACTCCGATCGAGAGGCCAACGAGGCCCAGATAATTGAATGGCGCGCCGCGGCAGATCACGCTCAGGGCGAACGCGTCGCGTGTACACACATCAGCATTGACCAGGCTCTTCGAACCAACGCCGTCGTGCTGTGTCGACCGTGGTGGATGTTCGGAGCCGAAATGGGTGCCAACGAACACGGCGTGGTTATTGGCAATGAGGCCGTGTACACGACGGTTCCTGACGGTGAGGCGGCGCTGCTCGGCATGGACCTTGTTCGTCTGGCGCTCGAGCGCTCTCGCAGCGCACACCACGCAGTCTCGATCATCGTGGAACTACTAGAACAGCATGGTCAAGGTGGCAGTTGCAGTGCGACGCGGGCGAACTACACGTATCACAACAGTTTTCTCGTCGCTGATCGAACGAGCGCGATTGTCCTCGAGACGGCCGGCACGTTATGGGCCAGCGAAGTAGTCAGTGGGGCGCGCAGTATTTCTAATGGACTCACCATCTCGCCGTTCGCCGCGCAGCACGCTCGTCGCTCCAAAGATCGAACGGTGTCGTGTGCCCTACGTCAAGAAATGACGCAACTTGCCAGCGAACGCTCCCGTTCACCGCTCGATCTCATGGCCGCTCTTCGTCAGCATCCAAACGGCGAACAACCCAGTTGGTCGCCGCTGTACGGTTCGCTCGGTGGGCCCTGCGCTCACTATGGCGGCGTGTTGACATCGAGTCAGAGCACCGGAGCATTCGTGGCGGATCTGAGAAATGGAATTGACCTCTTTGCCACTGCGACGTCGGGGACCTGTCTCAGCCTGTTCAAGCCCGTAGCAATAAATGAACCGATTGAACTCGGTACCCCTAGTGATCGCTACGACGACCAATCGTTGTGGTGGCGTCACGAGCGGCTGCACCGCTCGGCAATGTCCAATAGCTCGGCGGCACGTGAGTCAATTGCTCGACAACGTGACGAGTTCGAAGCGGAGGTTGTTCGTGGGACCTGGAAATCGGCCCAAGCGTTTACTCGCGCTCAGGCGCTGGAAGATTCGTGGTGGGATCTGCTAGACAGCGACGTTCGCGACGAACGACCGAGTTACGTTCAGCAGCGTGGCGCTCGTCTGAACCGTTTGGCGCAGCTCAACTGAATCAGTCGTCGCAGTTGTGAACTGGTGGCTGACTCAAGCGCTTTATTACGAAGTCATTCCCGTCAATCCCACCAAGGCTCGTGCGTGTTCGATCTCACCCATGTGGCGTAGTCCGTGCTGGTAAATCCAACACTCAATCGCGTCACTTCTACAGATTCCCTTCGAACCGCCCACTCGAGCGGAAAAAGTGCTGGCAATGCCCGGGGGATAGGGCGAGCTGATCACGATCTCTTCGAGCGTCGCGGGATCGAGTTGACTTACGAAATCCTCCGTCGCGCGAAAGACCAGGGTTTGAAGCTCGATGAACCGGTCATAGTGGCCAATTCGCTGATCCATCATTTCGCTTACCGACATCTCTTTGCCGTGATTGGCAATACCCAGTCCAATGTCCGTTGCCCATTGCTCGTTAAAGAGCGGAGCGGGACCACCGAGAAAAACAATCGCACCGTCTTCAATGAGCAGTTGGTGCACGAGTGAAAACGCAATCGGCAAAACTCCCTCTCGTTCAACGTAATTAACGTGATCAATGTTCATCGTGCTGCACGCGTCCTCGTACAGCGAATGCATGGCGCGAAGGCGACGTTGCAGGGAGTTCAGATGTTCGGTGCTCATTAACCCATTCTGCTCGTTTCACGGGCCACGACCACGACCACAAACCCCGAGAGATCGCAGGTGATCTTGGTAGCCTTGCCCGCATGGATATCTCCGCACTGCTGGGCGACGAGGCCTCCTCGTTGCTAGATCACGTTTCAACGGCCTTTCCGAAGGAAATGTTGTGTCTCGCGGGTCCCGAATTTCTCGACGACGTTCTCGTCTACTCGGACCGTTCCCCTTCGGTACTGCGTGCGCTCGGCTCGCTGTACCGCCACGGTCGCCTCGGCGGTACCGGGTATCTGTCCATCCTGCCCGTCGATCAGGGAATTGAGCATTCGGCCGCGGCGAGCTTTTCAAAGAACCCGCGCTACTTTGATCCCGCCCAACTGTGCGAACTCGCCCTGGCCAGTGACTGCAGCGCTATTGCCACGACGCTCGGAACATTGGGCGCAGTATCACGGCGATACGTGCACAAGATTCCCTTCATTGTGAAGCTGAATCACAACGATCTGCTGCACTATCCAACGACCTACGACCAAGCAATGTTTGGCTCCGTGCGCCAAGCCAGTGACCTCGGAGCCAGTGGCGTGGGCGCAACGATCTACTTTGGGTCGCCCGAGTCGGATCGTCAACTTCATGAAGTGAGTACGGCGTTTGCTGAAGCCCACCGCCTCGGCATGTTCACGGTTCTGTGGACGTACCTGCGCAACCCCGCTTTTAAGGTCGGCGACACCGATTATCACCTCAGCGCAGACCTAACGGGACAGGCCAATCACTTAGGCGTCACGATTGAAGCCGACATTATTAAACAGAAGCAAGCCGAAAATAACGGCGGCTATAACGCGATTAATTTCGGCAAAACCGATCCCTTGGTGTACAGCAAACTCACCACCGATCACCCGATTGATCTCACGCGCTGGCAGGTGGTGAACTGCTACGCCGGTCGAATTGGAATGATTAACTCCGGCGGAGAGTCAAAGGGTGACAGCGACCTCGCTCAGGCCGTTCGAACGGCGGTCATTAATAAACGAGCCGGGGGACAGGGCCTGATCGTTGGACGAAAGGCGTTTCAGCGCCCCATGAGCGAAGGCGTGGATTTGGTTCACGCGATTCAAGACGTGTTCTTAGATGAATCGATAACGGTCGCCTAACGAGACAATCGGTACATTTTTGTCTCAGTAGGTCACTAGTGTGATTAGCGGCACCGAGGAGTGAGATGACCCAGATCAAGCAGACCCCACTGGACTCAGTGGTGTTGAGATTTGCCGGCGACTCCGGTGACGGAATGCAGCTGACCGGCGAGCGTTTTACGTCCGTATCGGCAGTATTTGGTAACGACCTCGCGACCTTGCCCGACTTTCCCGCGGAGATTCGCGCTCCGGCGGGAACCTTGGCCGGTGTGTCCAGTTTTCAAGTCCAGATTTCGAACTTCGATATCACGACCGCCGGCGACACTCCGAACGTCTTAGTCGCAATGAACCCCGCGGGACTGAAGGCCAATATCTCCATGTTGGAGACCGGCGCCACGATCATTGTGAACGTTGACGCCTTCGACGAACGCAGTCTGACCAAGGCCGGCTACGCCGAGAACCCCTTAAGTGACGGTTCGCTCGGGCGCTTCACGGTCTACGAAGTTCCCATGACCACCATTACGACCGAGGTGTGCAAAGAGGCGGGCGTCAAGCCGCGCGACGCGGAGCGGTCAAAGAACTTCTTCGCCCTCGGTCTCGTGAGCTGGCTCTACTCGCGTCCCGTCGACAGCACAATGACGTGGATTGAAAACCGTTTCGCGAAGACGCCGCTCGTCATGGAAGCCAACTCACGCGCCTTTCGAGCGGGCTACGACTTTGGCGAGACGGCCGAGCTCTTTGATGCGCGCTACGAGATCACGGCCGCGCCTTTCGCTCCCGGAGAGTACGCCAACGTCACGGGCAATACGGCACTGTCGTGGGGACTGATTGCCGCGGCGCAACGTGCGTCGTTACCCATTTTCCTGGGCTCCTATCCCATTACGCCCGCGTCGGACATCCTTCACGAGTTGGCCAAGCGCAAAGATTTTGGAGTTCGCACCTTTCAGGCCGAAGATGAAATTGCGGGCATTGCCGCCGCCATTGGCGCGTCCTACGGCGGCGCACTGGGAGTGACGACGACCTCGGGGCCGGGACTTGATTTAAAGAGCGAAGCGCTGGGGCTCGCGATTGCGCTGGAAATTCCGCTCATCGTGGTGGACGTTCAGCGCGGCGGTCCCTCGACGGGACTGCCGACCAAAGTGGAACAGGGCGACTTACTTCACGCCATGTATGGACGTCACGGCGAAGCACCGGTGCCGATTGTCGCCGCGCTCACCCCGAGTGACTGCTTTAACGCCGCGATTGAGGCGGTTCGAATTGCGGTCACCTTCAGAACGCCGGTCATTTTGTTGTCCGACGCGTACCTCGCTAACGGGACCGAACCGTGGAAGTTGCCGGTCGCGAGCGACATTGCGGGTGTAGCAGTCAATTACGCCACGGGACCGAATCACACCAACGACGACGGAACGCAGTCGTTCTGGCCGTACTTGCGAGATGAAGAGACGCTGGCTCGTCCGTGGGCTCCGCCCGGACTGGCGGGACTCGAACACCGAATTGGTGGCCTCGAAAAAGCTGACGGCACAGGCAACGTTTCCTACGACGGACTCAACCACGAACGAATGACCCACTTGCGAGCACAAAAGGTCGCTCGCATCGCTGAGACCATTGCCGACGTCGAGGTCGATGACCCGAGCGGCGACGCTGCGATGCTGGTGCTCGGCTGGGGAGGTACTTACGGGGCCATAGTGGCCGGCGTCATTCGGGCTCGTGCACGAGGACGAAACGTTGCTCACGCTCAGCTGCGACACCTCAACCCGTTTCCGAAGAACTTGAGAGATGTGGTTAAGCGGTACCCCAAAATCCTGGTCCCCGAACTAAATCTTGGTCAGTTGTCCAAACTCATCCGTGCCGAGTTTCTGGTCGACGCGCGAACGTTGTCCAAGATGCAAGGAGTTCCGCTTCGTGCGTCCGAGATTGATACGGCCATTGAGAGCCTCTGGGAGGAAACCGCATGACCAGCACCGCCATTCCCGTCACGTCAAAAAAAGATTGGACGAGTGACCAAGAGGTCCGTTGGTGCCCCGGATGTGGGGATTACTCCATCTTGTCGGCCATGCAAATGTTGATGCCCGATCTCGGGGTGCGGCGCGAGTCGACCGTCTTCGTGTCCGGTATTGGCTGCGCCGCACGGTTTCCGTACTACATGAA
>JANXTQ010000092.1 GCA_025352305.1 Actinomycetes bacterium | reverse complement strand
CTTTGGCCCGGTCCTATCGATTCTCACCTTTCGCACGCCTGAAGAAGCAGTAGCGAAGGCCAACAACACGCCGTACGGGCTCGCTTGTGGGGTGTGGAGCGAGAAGGGCAGTCGAACGCTCTGGGTGGCGCAGCGTCTTCGCGCGGGGGTCATTTGGGCCAACTGTTACAACAAGTTCGATCCAACCAGCCCCTTCGGCGGAGTGAAGGAGTCCGGCTTCGGTCGCGAAGGCGGCCGTCACGGACTGGAGGGATACCTCAATGTCTGAGAACCGCGTGGAGGTTAAGAAGACATACAAACTCCTCATCAATGGAGAGTCAGTTCGCTCCGAGTCTGGCCGGACATACGAGATCAGTGATGGGAAGGGACGTTTCCTCGCCAACGTGGCGCTTGCTTCGCGAAAAGATACCCGCGACGCAGTGGTATCTGCTCGAGGCGCCTTTGGTTCCTGGAACGCGGCGACGGCGTACAACCGTGGCCAGATTCTCTACCGGATGGCCGAAATGCTCGAGTCGCGCAGAGATGAGTTTGTTGCCTCGATTCGCGCCGTTGAAGGAGTTAAGGCCAGTTCTGCCCAAAGCCAGGTGGAGCGCAGCATCGACCGAATCGTTTGGTACGCCGGATGGAGCGACAAGATCGCTCAGGTCCTCGGTAGCACCAATCCCGTCGCGGGACCCTTCTTCAATTTTTCAATTCCGACCGCGTGCGGAGTTGTCGGCGTGACGGCGCCGCAACAGTCCTCGCTACTCGGTCTCGTCAGCACAATGGCGGCCCCGTTGGCGCTCGGATGCACTGTCGTCGTGGTGGCAAGTGAAGTGGCACCCCTGCCGGCAGTGCTGTTAGGTGAAGTGTGCTGCACCTCTGACCTGCCGAGCGGCGTGCTCAACATTTTGACCGGACGCACCTTAGAAATAGCTCAGGTATTGGCGGCGCACGAGGACGTTGACGCCTTGGACCTGAGCGGAGTAGACGAACCGAGCGAACTTGCTGCTGCCGCTGCCGGTTCGATTAAACGAGTCTTTCGGCCCCGAGCGGTAGACCTCGAGTGGAAGAAGATTCCCGATACCCGTCGGCTACGGGCGTTTGCCGAGATCTCAACGGTGTGGCATACGGTGGGTCAGTAGAGCACTAGTGAGGATTCCGTGACCACTGAAAACGCTTTCGAACTAGCCCGCCAAGCCGCCGGAGACCTACTGCGACGTTGCGGAGTGGATCACTTCGATCTCGCCATTGTTCTCGGTTCTGGATGGAAGCAAGCGGCCAATGCGCTCGGCACACCCAGTGCGACGGTACTGACGCGCGAGCTCAGAGGTTTTGTGGCGCCGACCGTTCCAGGCCACGACGGCGTGATCTCAGCACTGCGAATCGGAGATCGAAACATCGCGCTGATTTCGGGCCGGGTACATCTCTACGAGGGCAACGCGGCTACGGCGGTGGCCCATCCAATTCGCACAGCCGTCTTTGCGGGCGCCACCAAGATTCTTTTGACTAATGCCGCCGGGAGCATTGATCGTGCCACGAAACCAGGTGCCGTGGTCGTAATTCGCGACCATCTCAATTTGACGGCCACCTCACCGTTAGAAGGAGAGAGTCCACCCGAGCCGTACGCATCGCGATTCATTGACTTGACCCATCTTTACGACCCCGGTGCGCGTGCACGGATCAAGAGTGCATTTCCCGAAATCACCGAAGGCGTCTACGCCGGAGTTCGTGGTCCGCACTACGAAACACCGGCCGAGATTGAAATGTTGCGAACAATTGGTGCCACGCTGGTGGGTATGTCCACCGTCCTCGAAGCCATCGCGGCACACCATCTCGGCGCTCAGGTCAGTGCTCTCAGCTTGGTGACCAATATGGCGGCCGGGGTCTCACCGACGCCGCTTCATCACTTAGAAGTCCTCGAAGCTGGCCGCAACGCCGAGGGAGAGCTCGCCACCGTATTGTCGACACTCGTTGCATTGCTCTAGCGGTGAGCAAAGATCTCGAAGCGAAGGTCCGCGACTGGATCGCTGCTGATCCTGACGAATCAACTCGCCACGAGTTGAGGGACCTCCTCGAGCGTCACGAGTTCGACGAGTTAACGCGTCGCTTTGAAACCCCCCTGCGATTTGGAACGGCGGGACTCCGTGGTCCACTTCGAGCCGGACCGGCAGGAATGAATCAACTGAGCGTTCGCCAGGTGACCCGCGCTGTTGCGGCGTGGCTTCACTCGCTCGGACCGCAGTTCGCTATACGCGGAGTTGTCGTCGGACGCGACGCACGCCACGGATCAGAGCAGTTTTTTGCCCAGACGGTATCGACGCTTCGCCAAGCGGGCATCACGGTCTACGCGTTCGAGCACGCGCTACCCACTCCCCTCGTCAGTTTCGCCGTTCTGCAACTGTCGGCGGCCGCGGGAATCATGATCACCGCGAGTCACAATCCCGCCATCGACAACGGCTACAAGCTCTATGACGCAACGGGTGCCCAGATCATTGCGCCAACCGACGAAATCATCGAAGGTCTGTGCGCCACACTGGACCTCAACGCACCAACGCTGCTCGAAAGCGGGCCGCTCGAATTTCTCGACGACGAATTTGTATCGAAATACGTCACCGAGATTGTTCGTCCATACGAGAGTGCTGAACGTAGTTCACTGCGCATTGCCTACAGCGCGTTTCACGGAGTAGGCGCCGCCACGACGACTCGAGCGTTGAAGGACGCGGGCTTCGATGACGTTACTTCGCTCGCCGCACAAAACGACCCTGACGGAAATTTTCCGACCCTCGCGTTTCCTAATCCTGAGGAACCGGAAGCAATGAACCTGGTAATAGAAATGGCAACAAAGATGTCCGCGGACCTCGTTTTAGTCAACGACCCCGACGCTGACAGACTCGGAGTGGCGACGATTGATCGCGGCCGCTGGCGATCATTGACCGGCGACGAGATTGGCTGGCTCTTGGCGGACGCACGGCTCGCTCAATCAGTGACGTCTGACGACGTTTTTGCAACGACCATTGTTTCGTCTTCGCTGCTCTCCAAGATGGTTGAGCGCACGGCGGCTAAGTACGTGGTGACGTTGACCGGATTTAAGTGGATCGCGCGGGCCGGGGGCTCTCGGGCTCTCAGTTTCGGCTACGAAGAAGCACTCGGTTTCGCGGTGAACGCGCAGGTCGCTGATAAGGACGGAGTCTCTGCGGCGGTCGCTTTCGCGAGACGCGCACAGCAACTCTCTGAGACCAACTGCTCGATCGTTGATCGCTTGGACGAACTCGCGTGCACCTTCGGCCCGCACGAAA
>JANXTQ010000290.1 GCA_025352305.1 Actinomycetes bacterium | reverse complement strand
CGTTTTCCGATCCGTCGCCGGTAAGTCGGTCGTAGTACGCGGCGAATGAGTCGTAGTTGCTCACGACTGTTCGCGAGTGTCCCACCAAGCCTGCAGTCGCGCGGTCTCGGCCTCTTCGCCAATCTCGCCTTCGTCCAGTCGAATCTCTAACAGGAACGTGAGCGCTTCTCCGACCACTCGCCCGGGCGCCACGCCCAAGATTCTCATTACTGCGACACCGTCGAGCGCGGGACGGATCTTGGCGAGACCCTCGGCCTGGCGCAGTTCGTCAATACGGAGTTCTAATTCGTCCATTCGCCGTGATAACAGCGCGGCTTTTCGCGCATTACGCGTCGTGCAGTCACAGCGAGTGAGTTCATTGAGTTCGTCCAGTAGGTGCCCGGCGTCGCGCACGTAGCGTCGAACGGCGCTATCGCTCCAGCCCATTTTGTACGTGTGAAAACGTAAGTGCAGGTCGACCAGCATGACGACGTCGTCGTTCATCTGTTGGGAGTAGCGCAGAGCCTCCATACGTTTTTTGGTCATACGTGCGCCCACCACTTCGTGGTGATGAAAACTGACGCCGTTATCGGTGAACGCTCGGGTTTTGGGCTTGCCAATGTCGTGAAACAGTGCCGCGAGTCGCAGTGTCAACTGCGCACTGGTCTTATCAACGACGGCCATCGTGTGAGCCAGTACGTCTTTGTGTTGGTGGATCGGATCCTGCTCGAGGGCGAGGCCCGGCAGTTCCGGCAAGAACTGCTCGGCGAGGTGCGTGCGCACAATGAACTCCAGACCCACCGATGGCACCGGGGTCACCATTAGTAAATCCAGCTCTCCTCGCATGCGTTCGGGTGACACGATCTGGAGGCGCTCCGCCAGTTTCGTGGCGGCCGCCTCAATGAGCGGATCAATGTCGAGCGAGAAACGAGCGGCGAAGCGCGCGGCGCGCAGCATGCGCAGTGGATCGTCGCTGAACATGATCTCGGGATCGAGTGGGCACCGTAGACGCTTCGCAGTGAGGTCACTCACTCCCCCGTAGGGGTCGTGGAACTCTCCGGTCACGACGTCGAGCGCAATGGCGTTAATCGTGAAATCACGTCGGGAGAGATCGACGTCCAGCGAGTCACCAAAAGAGACGGCCGGTTTGCGCGAATGGTCAACGTACTCTTCGGAGCGAAAAGTGGTGATCTCCGCCTTGAATGAGCCGCCGCGCACGAGACCCCCAATGGTGCCGAACTCGCGCCCTTGTTCCCACAGCGACGCGCACAGCGGGCTCATCAGACGGGCAATCTCGTCGGGTCGAGCGTTCGTCGTGAAGTCAATGTCGGCCCCGGGACCGGACCGCAGTTCTCCCAACAAAGCGTCGCGCACGGAACCGCCCACGGCGTACAGCGAGTAGCCCGCGGCGCTAAAACTCTCCGCGAGGACGGCCGAGTCACGGCGCAACTGTTCGAGGGATTCCACGGCGTTCATCTCGAAACGAGGGTAGTGGCCCCCACTTGTATTCAGCGACTGAGCCGGTGTCGAGACGCCGTTAAAAGTAAGTTGACCTGCAATGCGTGCTTACTTAGTCCGGCGCTGGCGCGCAGCGGCGATCTGCGCCGTGGTTCTGCTGAGCTCGCTACCCGCTGGCTCAGCGCACGCGAGTGGGTCCTGGCACGTAACCCTGATGCACCAAGACGCGGTCGCGATCCTTGATCGTTCCGGGCACTCCAACATTTCACTCTCCATCAAGACCGGGGGCCACAACGGGGACGCGGACGCTCTTACGGTCTCGGTCTATCCCCTGGTTTCTACGCGCAGCGCCCTGGCGGCCATTGTGTCGGGTCTCGGCGTCTCGGCTCAACCCCTCAGTTCCACTGGAGATTTTCCACTCAACTGTCGACGTAACGGCGTCGCGCAACTGACCCTCACGGTGAGCGAAAGCACCCGTGCTGCGGACACGACCTGTGGGCAGGCTCAACCGGACCTATCGCTCAACTGTCGAGGCGCCAACTGTGACGGCGTTTATCCGATCTCATTTAGCGTGACCAACGGGAGCCAACAGCGCACGATCTGGTCGCTGCTCGCGGTGACGACGTCCATTCCCCTTCACCCCGTTGGACTCGCCTGGGTTCTACGCAGCAACCCCGGATACCGCGGTGCCACCGCGGCCGAGACCCGTTCGCTACTCGCACTCTCTCAATTTCCGTCGACGCCCTTGGCGGTCGCTGCCAACTACGCGGGCACGTCCAACGTGAACTTCGCGCTGACGAAAGTCGCCGCCAACTTTCGTACCGCGATGGCGCTGGCGCTGCGCAGTACACATCACCAACTGAGCGACGCACCACCCGCCAGCGTGGACTTCGGGGCGCTGCGCGCTAACGCTCTCGCGTCCGACGTCGTGGCGCAAGCTCGTTACGGGGGCACCCTCGTGCGCCAGTTCACGGGAAAAGGCCCCAAGGGCCCCGTCGTGTTGTCGGGCTCACTCACTGTCAGTGATCTTCGCGCCGTCGGGGCCGAAGGACTTCACGGCGTTTTGATTAATGAAGAGGCCCTCAGCGTCGCCCCGTCGCTCACGCTGCAGTGGGGGACTCCTTTTCACGTGGACTCCGTCGGGCACTCCGTCACGGCTATTTCCATTGACGCCGAACTCAGTCGACTGAGCAATTCACGTCTGTCGCCGGGTCTACGCAGTGCACTCGAGCTCGGCACGTTGGCGCTACTTCACTACCAGGCACCTTTTGCCCCTCAGACCCGAGTGGCGGTAGTGGAGAGCTCACTATCCCAAGTGGGGGGGCCCTTTGTAGTGGAGTTCTTAAACGGACTACGCAACGATCCCCTCATCACCGCGGTGTCGCTCACTCAGGCGTTGTCGGCGAGCCTGCTCGGCGCGAACGGATATCCCCGAGTTCGCTCACTGCTCAGCGCGCCACCGAGTTCGTGGTCGCGCGCCGACAGTCAAACGGCGATCCAACTGGACTCCAAGATCAACGACTACGCCGCATCGATCTCCTCGTCCGCTCCAATCGTCCCCCTGCGTGCCGCGACACTGTTGGCCGAGGTAAAAAATGTGCCCGGCGGTCGCAGTCGGGCGTTCTCAACTATTTCGAGCGCTCTCGGCGCCGAGCTACGCGCTTTTTCCATCGTGAATACGACAATCACGCTCACCGGATCGGGAGCCCTGCTGCCGATCACGCTCACGTCGTCGGCCAAATACACCGTGACGGGGGTTCTCAGTTTGAGCGCGCCCAACGTCAGCTTTCCCTCCGGCAATCGCATTGCGATCACCCTCGACACCGCGACCAGAGCCGTTCGAGTGCCGGCCGATATTCACGGCTCCGGCAACTTCACTCTCGTTGTTGAACTGCTGAGCTCTCACGGTTCCCTCGTACTCGCGCACGGCGCAATTCAAGTTCGTTCCACCGCTACCTCGGTCCTCGGATACGTACTGACCTTCGCCGCGCTAGGCGTCATCAGCTTGTGGTGGTACCGAACGACTCGGCGCACGTCGCGGGGGCGCCACGCCGCGTGAGCGAGAGCCGCACCGTTCTCTCCATTGCCTCGGGCACGCTCGCGAGTCGTATTACGGGACTGCTGCGCGTACTCGTTCTCGCCTACGTTCTCGGGTTTTCAGCGTTGGCCGACGCCTTCAACCTCGCCAACACCGTTCCCAACATGCTGTTCGATCTCGTTCTCGGCGGCATTGCGAGCGCGACATTTATTCCCGTATTCATTGAGCGTCTCGCGCACGACGGGGAGCGACGAGCCTGGAAATCAATATCCAGTGTCGTCACGGTCTCACTGGTATTTCTCCTCGTGGCCACTGTCGGCGCCTGGGTACTCGCGCCGTATCTGATTGACGCCTTCACGGCCCTCGGCCACGGCGACGCCCATCACCACCTGCTCGCGACGCAGCGTGACGTCGCGACCAGCTTGCTGCGGTGGTTTGTCCCCCAGATCTTTTTTTACGGGTTGATCGCGGTCGCGACGGCCCTGCTCAACGTGCGCAACAAGTTCGCCGCTCCCGCGTGGGTCCCCATTGCGAACAACCTCGTATGCATTGGAGTGCTGTGGTGGTTTCACCTCGTTGATCCGACGCCGACGCTGCACTCGGTCAATCACAGTTCCTCACTCGCGGCACTCGGACTCGCGACCAGCGCAGGCGTTCTCATTCAGGCGCTGTTGCTGATTCCCTCCATGGCGCGATCGGATCTGTGGCGACTGAGTTTTCGTTTTGATCTGCGTGACGTGGCACTACGTGCCGTCGCGCGCCTCGGTGCGTGGACGCTCGCGGTCGTCGTGGCCAATCAAATTGCGCTCTACGTCGTGCTGGCCCTGGCCTTTGGAGTTAACGACCACGCCCCCATCAGCGCCTACACCTACGGGTGGAGTTTCATGCAGATGCCCTACGCCGTGGTGGTCGTCTCGGTACTCAGTGCCATGACTCCCCAGCTCTCCGCGCTCTCTACGGCGCACGATATTGCTGGTTTTACCGAGCGTTTGGCCTTGGGACTACGCCAGAGCCTGCTCGTGATCATTCCGTTGTCGGCCGTTTTGGTGATTCTCGCCCAGCCGATTGTGGCTCTGTTGCTCGCTCACGCCAACGCGCGCCACTCACTCGCGGCGGGCACGGTACTCGCGGTCCTCGCGGCCGGACTACCCGGATTCACCGTTTTTCAAGTCGCGGTGCGAGCTCTTCAAGCGAGGCAGCGTGCGCGCGCCACCTTTTTTCTCTATCTGTTTCAAAACGCTCTCACGATCGCGCTCGCGCTCGTCATGGGACGCCACGCCCTCGGTGCATTAACCGCATCGGTCTCCATTGCTTACAGCGCGGCGGCCGTTGCGGCCCTGTTGGTGCTCACGCGTATGAAGATTTCACTCTGGTCCACGCTCCTAAGTGAGACCATTGGATGCTCACTGTTCGCGGCACTCAGCTCCGCGGGGGCAATGGCGCTGCTCTACAACGTCAACGGTTGGCTCAGCGGAGTGGGGCTCGTGGCCCGCTTTTTCTTGGCCGCTACGGGCGGGCTCGTCGTCTACGGTGGCGTGATGGCGCTGCTGCATCGTCGCAGAAGCGCCGCGAAGCAGCGTTCGCTGCGACGTTGAGGGGGATGAGATGGCCAAGATCAAAGTCATAACCGACAGTGCGTGTGATCTGCCCGATGAGTTGGTGCACCCACTCGATATTGGGGTTGTGTCGCTTTCGATTCGATTCGGTGAGGAGGAGTTCACCGACCACGACCTCACCGCGAAGGAGTTCTGGGCTAAGTGCAAGGCCTCCAAGGTCCTGCCCGAAACCGCCGCGCCCAGTCCCGGCGCCTACCAGCAAGCCTTTCAGAGCGCGAAGGACGACGGTTACGACGGCATCATCGTGATCACGTTGTCAGCGGCGCTGTCGGCCACGCATCAGGCGGCCACACTCGGCGCCGACGCCTTCGCTAACGCGATTCCCGTGTCGATTGTGGACTCGCGCGCGGTCTCCATGGCTCAAGGACTCATCACGCTCGAAGTCGCTGAGGCCGCGCGAAGTGGAAAGAGTCTCGACGAACTAACCGCACTCGCGAACAATCTCGTGTCGCGAACGGGGGTCGTGGGAACGATTGACACCTTGGAACACCTGATTAAGGGTGGACGCGTGAGTGGGGCCAAGGCGCTCCTCGGTTCGATGCTCTCCATTAAGCCGTTACTCGAGTTAAAAGATGGCCTCGTCACTGAAGCGGGACGCCAACGCACGCGCTCTAAGGCCATTGCGACCTGTGCGGCCACCTGCGCCGCCGAAGGACCGCTGCGCCGTTTAGCCATTGTGCACGGTGACGCCATTGACGTGCGTCTGGCCGAGGCCGCTCTAAAGGACGTCACAACCGAGATCCCGATCATCGTGGCCGATATGGGCTCCGTCGTGGGGACCCACGGCGGCCCCGGCATCATTGCGATCTGCTGGATTCGCGCCGAGTAGATCTCGCGCGCCAACTAAGTTGCGAGACGTGGAACCGAGCTCGGCACCGAAGGACCTGGTCAGTCGTCTACTCGGCGCGCTCGATCACCTCACCGATCTCCTAAATGACCGCATCATGCGTCCGCTGACGTTGGTGGGCCGCACCGTGGCCTACGGCTTTGTTCTGCTCGTCGTTGGACTAACGACGCTGTTTTTGGCGCTGGTGTTTCTCAAGCGGTTCATTGATATCTATCTGTTTGCCGGACACCAGTGGATCTCCTTCATGATCCTTGGAACACTCTTGGTCGGTCTCGGCCTCGTGGTGTGGAGACGTCGGCGCCCCCAACGACTCAGAAAGTAGTAATCCCCCGTGTTAGAACACACTCGCGTACTCATCATTGGCTCCGGGCCGGCCGGACTGACCGCCGCTATCTACAGCGCGCGCGCACAGTTGAGCCCCATTGTCATTGAAGGCGAGCCGTCGTCGACGACGGATCAGCCGGGCGGCCAGTTGATGGTCACGACGGACGTCGAGAACTTTCCCGGCTTTCCCGACGGCGTCATGGGACCGGACCTCATGGCCAATATGCGCACTCAGGCTCTGCGCTTTGGCGCCGATCTACGCACCAGCAAAGTGCAGCGCCTCGATCTGAGCGAGCGACCCTTTCGCGCGTGGTTGAGTGAGGACACCGAGGCCAGTATCCGCGCCGAAACAGTGATCTTGACGACGGGGGCTCGCTCGCTGATGTTGGGCGTGGCGGGCGAGGAACGCCTGCTCAGCCACGGACTTTCCACCTGTGCGACCTGTGACGGATTTTTCTTTCGGGGCCACGACATTGCCGTGGTGGGCGGCGGCGACTCCGCCCTCGAAGAGGCCCTCTTTCTCACTCGTTTTGCTTCCAGCGTCACGCTGATTCACCGTCGCGACTCGCTACGGGCCTCCAAAATCATGCAGGACCGCGCCATAGCGCACGAGAAGATCCGCTTCGCCTGGAATACGCAGGTCACCGAAGTTTTGGGTGAGAACAAGGTTTCCGGTCTCGCTGTACGCAACACCGTTAGTGGCGAGGAGTCCGTGCTCGACGTAACGGGAGTGTTCGTCGCGATTGGCCACGTGCCCAACACCACCCTCGTCGCCGGACAGCTACACCTCGACGAGAACGGATACGTGTTGACCGGACCCGGTTCCGCCACCAACATCGAGGGCGTCTTTGCCGCGGGCGACGTCCAGGACCACGAATACCGCCAAGCAATTACCTCGGCCGGTTCGGGCTGCATGGCGGCCATTGACGCCGAGCGGTGGCTCGAATCCCAAGGCCAGTAGGCCAAAACGCCCGAGGTCACGAAAGCTGACGCAATGGGTAGCATTTTTGACCTAGCCGGAGGTTGCTATGAGTGAGAACATCAAGACCCTGACCGACGCCACGTTCGATGAGGTCGTGGGATCGTCCGATAAGCCGATTTTGGTGGATTTTTGGGCCGAATGGTGCGGACCGTGCAAAGCAATTGCACCCATTCTTGAAGAGTTCGCCACCGAGCAGTCCGACAAGTTCACGATCGCGAAACTGGACGTTGACGCCAATGTCGCGACGGCCACCAAGTTCTCGGTCATGAGCATTCCGACGTTGCTGCTCTTTAAAGACGGCGAAGTCATCGCGCGTCTCGTGGGCGCCAAGCCCAAGGGCGCGATGTTGCAAGAGATCACTCAGAATCTTTAGGGCGCGCCCGAGTAATCTGAAGCGTTCGTTGCGGACTACGTTGGTCCGTTCGTCGCTCTGATCTCGAGGCCATGTCCACTTTTCAGCTGACTGCCAGCATTATTCGCAGCGCCCAGGAGCGACTCAGCGAACTCGGCCACGACACGACTCGCGATCCCTCCGGAGCGCTCGGTGAGCAGACGTGTGTTGCACTCCAAGCTTTTCAGCGCCAACGTGGAATCGACATTACGGGCGAGCTCGATCTCGAAACCTGGAATCGACTCGTGGAGGCTGGCTGGGTCATTGGGTCCCGACTGCTCTATTTGACCTCGCCGCACCAACGTGGCGACGACGTGGCCGAGCTCCAAGAAGCCTTGGCATTACTGGGTTTTAACCCCGGTCGCATCGACGGAATCTTTGGTCGCCACACCGAGCAGGCTCTCGCTGAGTTCCAGTCCAACTGCGCGCTCGCGCCCTCGGGGGTGCTGACGCGCGCCTCGCTCGACGAGTTAGAGCGACTCTCTTCGCGCGTCGCTGGGCGTCGACCCGTCACCGAAACCCACGATGCCGCCGGACTCCCCGGTGAGGGCCGAGAGCGCATCATTGTTGTGGCGGGAAATAACACCCTGGCCGTGGACATTGCCCATTCGCTGCGCGACGTGATTCGGGTCGAAGAAAGTGTCACCTCAAACGCTCACGACAGTGCGCAACTGGCCAACGATCAGCGCGTCGCGTTGCTGATCTCGATTCAGACCAGGTCCGACGTGTACGGCATGCAGTTGTCGTACTTTGAGAGTTACGACGCCCACTCACTCACCGGACGGGTACTCGCCACCGCTATTGCCGCGCGAATTGCGGCGGCCTCACAGATGGCCGTCCACGTCAGCGGCACAAGTTGGCCGATTTTGCGCGAAACCCTGATGCCGGCGATCGATATTGCTATTAACTTCGCCGATCACGATCACAACGCCCTGATTGCGGACGTCGTAACGCGTTCCGCCATGGAACTTTTCGACAAGACTAGATAATTTTTCTAGCCCAATTGATGGGCTTTTCCCTATCCACGCGTGTCTAATCGGTGATGATGAGGTGACAACCCACAACTTCATGCACAGGTTGGGGATAACTTCAACTCGAAGGTCAGGTTGAAGGTTGAGGGTTACTTCGGCTTCGATATAGCCAGGTAGAGGCGCTCAAGGTCGTCCAGGTCGGCAAAGTCGATCACAATCTTGCCGTTTCGTCCCCGCAGATCAACGTGAACGCGCGTGTCGAGGAAGTCTTCCAGCAGCCGTTCGAGTTCCGCGACGCTCGCGTCGGGAACGGGGCGTAGTGGACTGACCGTACCCATGGGCGGCGCCTTGGGCTCAACCGGGGGCGGACCTTTGGGCTCACTGAGCAGACGCACCGCTTCTTCCGTGGCGCGAACGGACAGATCGTTCTTGATAACTCGCTGGACCAGCGACTCTTGCTCGCTCGGATCGCTCACGGCGAGCAACGCTCGAGCGTGGCCGGCGCTGATCGCGCCGTTGGCCAGAGCCACCTGCGCCACTTCGCCAAGGTGCAACAGTCGCAACGTATTGGTCACCGTGGCGCGCGACTTGCCCACTCGGGTCGATACCTGCTCGTGAGTGAGATCAAAGTCATCAATGAGCTGCTGATACGCCGCGGCCTCTTCGAGGGGGTGCAGGTCGACTCGGTGGAGATTTTCAACCACGGCTTGTTCGAGCGACAGTCGGTCGTTGACGTCATCTTGAACGAGGACCGGGACATTTTCGAGTCCCGCCAGTGCGGCGGCCCGCAGGCGACGCTCCCCCGCGATCAGTTCGTAGATTCCCTCGCTGGATTCAATCGGTCGAACGATGAGCGGCTGTAAGACGCCCATCTCCTTGATGGACGCGGCCAGTGCCTCGAGCGACTCCTCGGCGAAAACTGTTCGCGGTTGGAAGCGGTTGGGTTGAATCGAGGTGACGGGCACCGAGCGCAACGGACCGCTGAGCTGGTCCTCGCCGGAGCCTCCGTCGTCGTCTCCCTCGGGAATAAGTGCTCCGAGGCCCTTGCCTAAACCGGTTCGTCTAGCCATTGCTGATCTCCTCTGCGAGTGCGGCGTACGCCTTGGCACCTTTTGATGCCGGGTCAAAGTGGGTGATGGGTTGTCCGAAGGAGGGGGCCTCAGCAAGGCGCACCGTGCGCGGAATCACGGTCTTGCACAGTTCATTGGGGAAGTGGCGACCCACTTCTTTTGCCACGTCCAATGTCAACGTATTACGGGGGTCGTACATTGTCAGCACAACCTTGGAGATTCGTAGGGTCTCGTTGAGATTCTTCTGCACCAAATCCACAATTCGCTGCAGCTGGGTTAAGCCCTCCAGGGCGTAGAACTCGCACTGGACCGGAACCATGATGTCGGTCGCGGCGGCAAAGGCGTTAATCGTTATGAGCCCCAGCGACGGGGGACAGTCAATAAAGACGTAGTCGAAGTCGCCGTCCACCGACTCGAGCGCGCGCTTAAGGCGAAGTTCGCGGGAGATGACGGCGGTGAGCTCCTGTTCGACGGCCGCCAAATCCAGTGTGGCCGGCGCTACGAAGAGATTCTTAAACCCAGTCGGCTCCACGACGTCGACCAACGGTACGTCGTTGAGCAGCACGTCGTACATCGAGCGCTCGAACTGGCGAGCATCGACGCCTACGCCCGTCGTGGCGTTTCCCTGAGGGTCGAGGTCGACGACCAGGACGCGAAATCCGAGTTGGGCCAACGCAGCACTGAGCGAAATGGTCGTTGTGGTCTTTCCAACTCCACCTTTTTGGTTCGCCACGGCGAAGATGGTGGTGGGTTTTGACTCAGACATGACTCTCGTTCCCGGCAATAAATATGGTGCGCGGGTGTTCCAGCGCCTTTGCAAGTCAAGCCGATACACACTCCCCCGTCAAGTGTTTTTTGTTCCACGTGAAACATCGGGTGGAACTCTTCGGGCAATCGCCCCATTTCTTCACGCTTTTGTGGCCGCAGGACGACCGTTTGCCCCTATGAGAATTTGGGGACCCCGGAAATGAAGCTCGACGGTATGTTTCACGTGAAACATCGACCGCACTGTCTACGTAGCGGAAATCGACTCACCCAGCCATTGAAAGGACCTGTTTCGGCGTGTGGAAACTGAACTTCGCTCGGAGGCTTTCGAAACTACGCTGCTCCGGTGATCGGAACTGATGGATTCACGCGAGCAGGCTTAGTCAGCAGTTCGCGACTCAATATTGTCCACAATGATCCACCCTTTGGTCGAACTCGCCACACTTATGGCAACGGCCCGTTCGCAAAACTCGTCATGCCCTTACTTCCCAAGGAACCGGGTCTGAACCTCTGGGAGGTAGACGGGGTCATCAAGTACGTAGGACAGACTCGTACCCCGCTCGCCGTACGCCTTGGTTCACAGGGATACGCCACCATCAGCGCCTACAACACGTTGGCTCGTCAGCGTGGCAAAACGAACGGTGATCAGCAGAGCAACTGTCGAATTAACGCACTCGCCAACGCTGCTCTCTGCGCCGGCCAGCAGATCGTGATCTGGTACCGAGTGACGAGTGTCCAGAATGCTGCGGCCGAAGAAGCCAGTTGGATGGCCTGTTACGGAGCAGCGCAGTGGAATCGGCGGGTCGAACGACTGAGCTAACGCCGAGCGGGGATGCCAAGGTGCCAGAGATTGGGACACCGTTCGTGGGACACTTCACGAGTTGACCGGAACCAATGTTCCACGTGAAACATTGTGTCTTAGAACAGTGGCTTCTTGGAGGGAACGCCCGAGCGCCGAGGGAACTGCTCGGGGGTGTCGGAGACCTTCCTTAGAACGTGGAACCCTGAAGCATCACGCCACACCCCTAGTGACTCGAAGCCGAACTGAGCGACGCCTGCAGCCGGCCAACGATCAGCCGCTTGACTGTCGTGGGGCGGCTCAGAGATAATCAGCAGTCCCCCCACCTTCAAAAGGCGCGTCGAGCATTCCGCCGTGACGGCCGGAGGTCCAAACGACCGGGCGGTCACCAAGTCAAAACTCTCCGTCAGTGCGAGGTCCCGCGATGCGTCTTCGGCCCGGGCCGTCACTACAGATCCGGTGGAAGGCGCGTCGGGCCACGAGAGTGCCTCTTCGAGAAACGCGGTTCGCCTCACCATTGAATCCAAGAGGACCCCGGGCGTCGACCACTCAGTGAGTAGAAAGAATCCGGGCAGACCACCTCCGCTACCCAGGTCCAAGAATCTGTCGGGCGGGGCGGGGGAGTGTTGTTGCCACGCACGAAGGAATCCGCGCGCGTGCTCAATATGAGGCTCGATGGGTCCCGGACCTAAAAAGCCCCGCGCCCTCGATTCCTCGAGGGCGCGGGACAACCAAACAGAGCTCACGGAGTAATTATGCCGGAGCGACCACCACGAAGCGACGAGGCTCTTCGCCCTCTGAGCGGGTAACCACCGATTCGTGATCGGTCAACGAGTCGTGCACGGCCTTTCGGTCCGCAGCCGACATTGGCTCCAGGGCTCGCTCTTCACCGGTCTCGGTGACTTCACCGGCGACCTGCTGAGCGAAACGTCCAAGCGCAGCCACGCGACGCTCGCGGTACTTCGCCACGTCGACGAGGATCCGGTCAGTGCGGGCAGGACTCTTGGACTGAACCACGGTTCGAGTGACTTCCTGCAAAGCCTGCAACGTCGTTCCACGAGGGCCGACCAGAACTCCGAGTTCCGTCGGTGGGTCGGCGTTGATAGAAACCTCAACGGTTTCGGCGTCAATCTCTCGAGTCGAGACTTCGGCGCTCAGACTCATCGCCTGCAACAGGCCCTCGAGGAACCCCTTCGCAATTGCGGCCTGCTCTGCCAGGGTGATGCCTTCTGCCATGTTGTCCTCCTTGTTAGGACGTTGCTCCCGCTGCTGCGGTTGAGAATGATTTGACGAACCAGCGACGGCACCGGCTCCGCTCGAACGGTTTCGGCGACGGCGCGCGGAACGACTCTGTCCCGGAGCCGACGCGGTGCCGGCTTCACGAGATGGGCGGTCGCCCGAAGAATCGCTCGAAGGAGACGATCCGTTGGCCGCGGGCTCTCGGCGACGGTTATCGCCGGAGCGCTCTGAGGAACGACCCTCGGAACGTGGTGCCGCGCGACGGGTGCGCTTAGGCCGAGGTCCGGCGGGGCGAATACGAGCTCGTACTCGTGCTTCACCGCGTACGCGACCAAATAGGCCCGTCGTCGGCTGCTCGAGCACTTCAATATCAGCGTCACTCACGCTTACGCCCAAGTGGGCGAGTGCGCGCAACTGCGCTTCCTCTACGGTTTTTCCAGTGGTTTCGACCCAATCCATGGGTTATCGATCCTTTCGCTTCCGCTTCGCCGTGGAGCGAGGGTGTGTGGGGGGTTTAGGGGTTGAAGGTTGAGGGTTCTTCTTCGTCGACGGCGCGGGCTTCAATGACTCTTCGACGACTTCGCTGGCATCGGTGGCTTCCATCGCGCGGGCCGGAATCTTTCTTTCCTTGGCCGCAATCTTTTGAGGATTGCTTACGCCCGTTCTAAACATTATGTCTTGCGTGGCGATTCGCACCATGGTCGAGACGATCATGTAAAGGACCACTGCCGCCGGAATAACGATATAAAAGTAGGTGAAGAAAACCGGCATTATGCGCTGAATAGTTTGCTGCTGGCTCGGAATTGCTTGACCCGTTTTCTTGTTTCTACTGTTTAGTTGCCACATCTGGAAGTACTGCAATCCGACCGCTATAAGGACAAAGAGGTAGAAGGGAACTGCGGCAATCCAGGACGAGTGAGGGCTAAACGGCTTGAGAGAGAGATCCATCCCAAAGGCGCTTAGATGCCCGTGAGCTCGGACGACGTCAGCATACATACGCCCGTCCGTTGGAATGTATTTGGGAAGTGGTTGTCTCAGCGGATCAAGGTTCGATAGACCCCTAATAACGCTATAAAGAATGAAGAGAAATGGTGCTTGGAGAAGTACTGGAAGACACCCTCCTAATGGGTTCGCGCCCTCTTCCTTGTACAGCTTCATCATCTCTTCGTTGAGCTGGGCGCGGTTCTCGGCACCCTTGTACTTCTGTTGCAGCTTCTTAATCTCGGGCTGCAGGCGCTGCATGGCCATCATGGATTTCGTGCTCTTGACCGTGAAAGGCGTCAAAAGTCCCATAATGATCAGCGTCAACAGGGTGATCGCGACGGCGTAGTTCGGAATAACTCCGTACAGGGCGGAGAGCAACCAACCGAAGGCGCTGAAAATCGGGTGAAAGATTGCAGAAATTGAGTGGAAAATTCCACCGTTGGATGCGGCAGCGCCAGTCATCGAATCCTCTTTTCTTGTCGTTCGGGCACCGGGTCCACACCGTGAGGACCGAAGGGATTACAGCGAAGAATGCGTCGTGCCGCCAAGTAACTACCGCGGGCGGCTCCGTGAATCTCTACGGTTTCGACGGCGTACTGCGAACAGGACGGGTAAAAGCGGCACGGACTAACTGATCGCGCACTTAGGCGCCGATATAACCCAATCGCACCCAGCAAAGTGCGTTGTCCCGGGGTCTGCTTAGCGGCGCAGTCCACCGCGCTCGAGGGCATCGACGACATGGTTTCGCAGTTGGTCATAGAGTAGGTCCTTGGCGGAGATATCGCACTTGATCAGGTATAATCCCGGAGCAATGGCCGAGCTCTCGCGGTCGAAGACCGCTCGCAGCTGGCGCCTGATCCGATTGCGCACTACCGCATTGCCTACCGTCTTGGAAACGGCGTAGGCCACTGCAAACTCGTCGTTCAGTTCGTTGGACTCCACAAAGTGAATCCGCAACGGCCCACTGCGCAACCTTTTGGTGGGTTGGGCGAGCAGTGCAAACTGTCGACGCGAGTGCACTCGCGGCGGCACCGCGGATCACACCGTCAGCGAGTGGCGGCCCTTGTCGCGGCGAGCCTTTAAGACGGCACGGCCGGCACGAGTACTCATTCGAGCGCGAAAACCGTGAGTTTTAGCGCGCTTACGCTTATTGGGTTGATAGGTACGCTTCACGAAAACCTCTTCTCAAATTCATTGACGGTCGCCACCTGGCCCCCGGGGGGCCGGCGCCGATACCACGGCAGAAGAGTCTACCGCGTAGGCGCAACGGCCCTCGGCACGTAGTTCCAAAGGGTGTTATGGTGACCACTTCTTGGAGTTAAGAGGGGTCGTGGGGGCCCTGAAACTCCTTGTGGATAACTACGTGTAGTGCCTGTGGAGGAAATCGTGCAGAACAGTGACCAGGTGTGGGTCAATCTCCAATCTGCCCTACGTAGTAACACTTCTGACGCGGCGTGGAACGCCGGACTGAACACACTGCGCCTTGTGGATATCTCTGACAACGTCGTAACTCTCGGTGCGCCGAACCAATTACAGCTCTCTCGAATTTCCCAGCGCCACCTGCCCTTACTGACCGAACAGGTTCAGGCCGTTCTCGGTCCGCAGACCGCTCTTTCGCTGAAGGTCGCCCCCGGCCTCGCGATGGACTCTCCCATTGCGGATGCGCCGATCAATTCGGCACCGATCGAGCGTGACGTCGCGCCGAAGCCCCCCGCGTTTCTCACCGGCATCGAACGAGCCGGGCGCCTCGACCCGCGCATGACCTTTGACAGCTTCGTTCCCGGTAACTCCAACCGGCTGGCTTTCGCCGCCGCACAAACCGTCGCCGAAACCCCGGGCCGCGCCTATAACCCTCTTTTGATCTACGGGAACTCCGGACTCGGTAAGACCCACCTGCTGCACGCAATTGGTAACTACGTGGTGGAGAACTATCCCAGTAAGCGGATTCTTTACGTATCGACCGAAACGTTCCTGAACGACTTCATCCGCGCCATTCAAACCCGAACTCAGATGGCACTTCACGACCGGTACCGAG
>JANXTQ010000266.1 GCA_025352305.1 Actinomycetes bacterium | reverse complement strand
CGCACGTATTTCCATGAATGGTCATCGATCAGCGTGACGGTCATCTGAAAGGAGATCGTGCGAAAATTACTGTCCAAAAATTTGTTCGATACAAAAGCGTGCGAGAGGCTGACGTTCAACTGGCGGGTCGAAGCGACCATGTTCGTTTTCGCAACGAAGCAACCTTGGTGCGCGTTTGCTTGCCGACCGCAAATCCAATGGCCCAACTGCCCTAAGTAGGAGGAGCCTTCGCCGCCAAGCGTCGAAGCGGCGGGACCGTGCTCGGAGGAGTGCGCCGCGGCGGGAGTTGGAGAAGTACTTCAGCCGCGACGAAGGTGATCGCCGCTACCGCAGCTTCGAAGGCCGCAACATTGGCTTCCGACGTCTTTTGAACTCCCGTGATTTTTCGTACGTACTGACGCGCAGACGCTTCAATCTCTTCGGCGGTGGCGGGAGGCTCGAGGCCCCGCAAGGTTGTGATGTTGCGGCACATGAGCGAACTTTAGGCCGATCACGCAATCAATTGTTTGAAACCAAACTGTTAGGGGCATAACTGTTTTTGTCCTAACAACGCAGATGTGCTGCGCTGAAATAAGGAGAGGAATTAGTATGAATCGTTCCAATTTTGTACGACGAGCGGTGCTCGCCTCGGCGCTAAGCATGGCTGCGGTCCCGCTGGCTGCCACGGGAGCCATCGCTGCAACACCCCACACCGTCGCCGCACCCAGCGCCCCGGTTATCACGACAGTGTCGTCGACCAATCGCACACTTCTCGTTCTGTGGACTGACGCCACGCTCGGCGCCGTTACCTACAAGGCAACCGCAACATCAACCGGTCACGCCACGAAGTCCTGCACGACAAAGAAGTTGACCTGCGCGATTACCTCGCTCGTTAACGGCGCGACCTACAGCGTTACGGTCGTTGCGTCCAATGCGGGTGGTAAGTCCGCTGCGTCGACATCGGTGAGTTTGACGGTCGGTGCTCCGAGCGCTCCCAACTCGGTTCACGCGAAGGCCGGTAAGTCACAGGCGGCCATTTCGTGGGCACCTCCCTCATCTTCGGGAATCAGTGCCATCACGAGTTACACCGCAACGGCCAGCCCCGGCGGCGCGTTCTGCACAACCACCGCCACTTCAAAGGTGCCCGCTGCTCGCCACTGCGTGATCAGCTCATTAACGAAGGGTCAGAAGTATTCGGTGACCGTTACGGCGACTAACTCCTTCGGCACCAGTCCGGCGTCGAAGTCAGTGTCGTTTACGTCTAATTAGTTTCACGCAAGTCCGTATTTCGGCCCCCGGCTTGCGCCGGGGGCCGAATGCTTTGTTGAACCGCGTGAAGCGCCAGATATCGGACGCGCACTGGTTGTTGGCTCGCATGTTTCGCCGTGAAAACTCGCCTTCTAATGGACAATTCGAGTTTCTTGGAGATTTCGGGTTTAGATCCCTGCAACTTGGGGCATCACTCATTTGGTCCCAACTACGCAGAACTGCTGCGTTTACCTGGAGGAGTATTCATTATGAATCGTTCAATTTTTGTCCGCCGAGGATTGTTCGTCGCGGCTATCGCCGTGGCGTCGGCGCCCCTGGCGGCGACGGGGGCTTTTGCTAGTACCCACTCGGGAACCGCACCGAGCTCACCCGTGATCTCATCGCTCACTTCGTCTAACCGAGCGCTGAGCGTGGCGTGGACTGACGTCAACGTCGGAACCGTCACCTACAAGGCCACGGCTTCAGCTGCGGATCACCGTTCGAAGTCCTGCGTCACGAAAAAGTTGATGTGCACCATTCACTCGCTGGCCAACGGTGTTAGCTACAGCGTCGTCGTGGTTGCATCTAATAAGGCCGGCTCCTCCGCTGCGTCGGCTGCGCTGAGCGCGACGGCTGGAGTGCCGAGTGCGCCGAAGTCGGTGCAAGCCACCGCCGGGGTCACGCAGGCCTCAATCTCGTGGTCGCCTCCCAAGGCGTCTGGCGTGAGTGCGATTACGAGTTACACCGCGACGGCCAGCCCCGGTGGCGCGTTCTGCACGACTACCGCCACCGCGACGGTGCCCGCTGCACGTGAGTGTGTTATCACCTCGCTCACTGCCGGCACGACGTATTCAGTCAGCGTGACCGCGACCAACGCCATTGGCACCAGCCCGGCGTCGAAGTCAGTGTCAGTCACGTCTAACTAGTTTTACTGAAGTAAATGCCCTCGGCCCCCGGCTTAAGCCGGGGGCCGAGGGCATTGTGAATAGTGCAGCGAATGTTTACGCCAGGTTCGTCAGTTGTGTCGATAACTCCCACAGCTTCGACGCACTATCGGGATCTACTGCGTAGTCCATCACGCCCGCAAAAGGAATGGCGGGGTCAAAGCGCAGCGCCTCGTTGCAATCTTCGAGGTACTTTGCGCCAACGCCGTCGAGCTGAGGCCCAACGGCGGCCCACACGGAGGTGGCCGCTCCTTGAGTCACGGTTTTAAAGACGTCATTCACTTTGCCGTTTTCGTCAATCCAACCCATGGCGCGCTGTTCGTCGAGGTCCAAATGTTGTTGCAGTCCCGTCAAGATTCCTCCGGGGTGAACAGCGTTGGCAAAGATGCCGTCGCTGGCGCCGTGGCGATCGGTAATTCCGACGCCCAGTAGTGCGCAGGCGGTTTTACTCTGACCGTAGGACTCCCACTTGTCGTAGGGACGGTTACGAAAATTGGGATCATCGAAGTTGACGTCGCTGCGCCGGTGTCCAATGGAACTGAGCGCCACGACTCGTGCGCCCTGAGCACGCTGCAACGACGGGAGCAGTCCGTTAAACAACGCAAAGTGACCCAGGTGGTTGGTCCCAAACTGCAGTTCAAATCCGTCACTCGTCGTGGACTGAGGCGTGGCCATTACTGCTGCGTTATTGACCAAAATATGTAGTTGGGAATGCTCACGCACAAAATTGTCGCTGAAGCGCTTTACGGACGCGAGACTGGCGAGATCTAACTCGGCCAACTCCACGTCAGCGTGCGGATGCGTCGCCAAGATCTCGTCGCGACTTGTCTTTCCGCGTTCGAGGCTGCGTACTGGCAGCACCACTCGAGCGCCGGCGGCCACGAGGGCGCGGGCCGTCTCGACACCAATGCCCGACGCGGCACCCGTAACGAGTGCCGTCTTATTCGTGAGATCCACCGACGCCACGACGTCCAGGGCGTCGCTGCGATAACCGAAGGGTGAAGTAATGCGCGTCATGAGGAACCTTTCGTCACGAAAGGGTAGGCGTGCGGACCCTAAATTGCGACTCGACCGGGGCAAAAGCCCCGGTCGAGTGCAGAACTACGAGTGGGTGATCACTTCGGCTGCATGCGGATGCCGGCGTCGATGCGAATCGACTCGGCGTTCATGTAACTGTTGGCGAGCAGTTCCACCGCGAGCGACGCGAACTCCGAGGAGTATCCGAGGCGCTTGGGGAACAGAACTCCCGCTCCGAGGCGGGCCTTAAATTCATCGCTCGCCGGTCCGGTTCCGTAGATCGGCGTGTCGATCAGTCCCGGCAGGATGCAGTTGGCTCGAACACCAATCGGCGCGAGGTCGCGCGCCAACGGCAAGGTGAGACCAACCACGCCGCCCTTGGAGCTGGAGTAAGCGACTTGGCCAATTTGGCCGTCTTCGGCGGCGACTGAGGCGGTGTTCACGAGTGCTCCGCGCATGCCGTCGACGTCGGGAGTGTTCGCGCTCATGGCCGTTGCGGCCAGGCGACAGACGTTAAAGGTGCCGACCAAGTTGATCTCAATGACCTTGCGGTACAGATCGAGGTCGTGCGCACTGGCGTACTCACCGTCTTTGCCAATGGTGCGCGTGGCCCAGCCAATTCCGGCGCAGTTAACGGCGCTCCACAGCGGCGCCAACGCTTTGGCGGCCTCAATGGCAGCAATGACCTGCTCGGTGCTGGTCACGTCGCAGTGCACGTAGGCACCACCAATCTCCGCTGCCAGCGCCGCACCCTTGTCGTCGTTGAGGTCCGCGACAACAACTTTGACGCCGCGCGCGGCGAGCACCCGTGCCGTGGCCTCACCGAGTCCCGAGGCTCCGCCGGTGACGATTGCCGAAGTGTTGTTCAGTTCCATCTACTTCTCCCGTTATTAGGTCTAGGTCCGCTTCAGTGACCGGCCCAGAATCAGTTCCACAACTTAGGGGAGATTGACGGGCGCCTTGTCTAGCCTTGTTGCGTGGCGCACCCCTACGACCTGAGCCGCGAGCAACTCGCCGAGCTCTTAAGCAGCGAGCCGAACTACCGCGTCGAACAGGTGTGGCGGGCTTTGTGGAACGAAGACCGCCTGATCAGCGAGATCACGACGCTGCCGGGCGCGCTGCGTCGCCGACTCGCCGAGGAGTTGCCGAGTGCGTTGAGCGTTAAAAATGACGTCCAGAGTGATCGCGGCATGACGCGCAAGTGGGTCTTTGAACTCAGCGACGGAGCGACCGTCGAAACCGTCCTCATGGCCTATGACGATCGCGTCACGGTCTGTATTTCCACTCAGGCGGGCTGCGCCATGGGCTGCACCTTTTGTGCGACGGGTCAGGCCGGCTTTACTCGTCAACTGAGCGTGGGCGAAGTTGTTGAGCAGGTCGTTTTTGCGGCGCGCGCCGCCGCACCGCGGCGACTATCCAACGTGGTCTTTATGGGAATGGGCGAGCCGCTCGCCAACTACGCCGTGACGGTCGCGACGGTTAAGGCGTTACACGAACACCGTGGACTGTCGGCGCGGCACCTCACTGTTTCGACGGTCGGCGTGGCGCCGGCGATTGAGCGACTGGCCAAAGAGGGTCTCGCTCTCACGTTGGCGGTGTCGCTTCACGCGGCCAACGACGTGACGCGCAGCGAACTGATTCCACTCAATCGGCGCTACCCGCTCGAGCGGTTGCGAATTGCGTGTGAGGACTGGATCGCCACGACGTCGCGACGACTCAGTTTTGAGTGGGCCCTCATCGACGGCGTCAATGACACCGAACGCGCCGCGGGCGAACTCGCTCGCTACGCCCTGCCACTTCGCGCCCACGTCAATCTCATTCCCCTTAACCCCACGCCGGGCTACTTGGTTATGGGTTCGCCTCGCGAACGGGTGCGCGAATTTAAAGAGAGTCTCGAAGAGTTGGGCGTGAACGTCACCGTCAGAAATACGCGGGGCCGTTCCATTGACGCAGCGTGTGGACAACTCGCGAGCGTTACTAACGCCAAGCGGAGGCCCGTCACTCTTCGTCGCTAGAGATCGCTGCTTTCGCGCCAAAACTGCGGTCGCCAACGAACGAGTGCGAGTGCGCCCACGACACACATCACACCCCCCGAAATAATGGAGAACTCCGTTGATACGGCCGTGGCGACGACGCCCGCTTCCAGGTTGCCGAGTCGCGGTCCGCCCTGGACGACGGCCATCTGAATTGATGAGATACGTCCGCGGAACTCATCGGTGATGGAACTCTGCAAGATGGTGTTGCGCAGCACCGCCGAGATGACGTCCGCCCACCCAGCAACGGCGAGAAAGAACAGTCCCATCCACGCATAGCGACTGAGCCCGAAGATCGCAATTGCTCCACCCCACAGAACAACCGCCAGCACCACGGCTCGTCCGCGACGTTTCACGCGCTCGACCCAGCCCGTGGTCACTGCGCCCACGAGCGCGCCGACGCCCGGTGCGCTGTAGAGCAGACCAAGAGTGACCGGTCCTCCGTGATACCACTGCGTCGCGACAGCGGGGAACAACGAATTGGGCATACCAAAAATCATCGCGTTGAGATCGACGAGGTACACGCACTGGGCCGCAACGTGACCACGAACATAACTAAAGCCGTCACCAATGGCGCGCAGTGTGGAGGTTTTGGCAATGGTGCCGAGTGGCGGCAACGAACTCATGGCCGCGGTAGCAACACAGAGAACGACAAAGGTTCCCGCATCGATCCAGTAACACGCGCTGTAGCCGGTGAGCAAGATCAACACGCCGGCGACGAGAGGGCCGACGATCGTCGCAATCTGAATCACGATCTGATTGATGGAGTACGCCGCGACGAGTTGGTCGGCCTTGACCAGTCGAGGTATCGCGGCGTTGCGCGCCGGATTGGAGAAACCAGCCACGCCGGCCGCCAGTACGGCCAGGATGAACAGCGCAACGATGTTGGCGTGAAACAGACTGGAATTGATCGCCAGGGCGGCGGAGAAAAAGGCCAACACCACCGCGGTCACGCTCAGTAGGTTGCGCCGATCGAGGTGGTCGCCGAGCGCGCCTCCCCACAGCGACCCACTAAGCAGCAGGGGCAACTGTGCACCCGAGAGCACACCCACCCACAGCGACGAGTGCGTAACGGCGTAGACCTGAGCCGACGTTGCGACGAGCGTTAGTTGACTTCCCATCATCGACGCGAGTTGTCCGCCAAACAGGAGGCGAAAGTCGCGACTCTCGCGCAGTGGTGCGGTATCGACGAAGAGGCGAGCCACGTAGGGACACTACGGTCGCTGGGCAAAGTAAGGTGAAGTTGGGATTCGAACTCAAAGGGGAGTCGATGATCGAACCACAGTTAGTTCAACTACTAACACCCGAAGGCGAACGCGTCTACGACGACGTCTACGAAACGTCACTGACGGCCGAGCAGATCTTTGCGATGTATCGCGACATGGTCATCATTCGCCGACTGTGCAATGAGGCAACGTCGCTGCAGCGCCAAGGCCAACTGGCTCTCTGGGCGCCACTGCAAGGCCAAGAGGCCGCCCAAATCGGGGCGGGTCGAGCGCTCGAACCGAGTGACTTTTCCTTCCCCAGCTACCGCGAACACGGAATTGCCTGGTGCCGGGGAATACCACCGGAACTGTCGCTGCGACTGTTTCGCGCCGTTGACCACGGAGGTTGGGATCCACAGAAGTATCGACACAGCGTTCCCACCATCGTTATTGGGAATCAGGCCCTCAACGCCGTGGGTTACGCCATGGGTGTGCAGCGCGACGGCGCCAGCGAAGCCGTGATCACCTTTTTCGGCGACGGTGCTACGAGCCAAGGCGACGTGAACGAAGCGTTCGTGTGGGCCAGCAGTTTCGACGCACCGGTGGTCTTTTTTGTTCAGAACAATCAGTGGGCCATCTCGGAGCCCACCATTCGCCAGACGAAAATTCCGCTCTACAAACGTGCCCAGGGATTCGGATTCCCCGGAATTCGCGTGGACGGCAATGACGTGCTGGCGGTCTATGAAGTCACGCGCAAAGCACTGGCTCACGCGCGAGAAGGCGGCGGGCCCACCTTGATTGAAGCGTTCACCTACCGCATGGGTGCGCACACCACGAGCGACGACCCCACTCGTTACCGCGTCGACGCCGAGGTGGAGGCGTGGAAACACCGTGACCCGATTGAACGGGTCAAGGCGTACCTCGTTCGAGCTCACAAAGTGTCGGCCAAGAAGTTTGCGGCCGTCAACGACGAAGCCGACGAGATGGCGTTGAAGTTACGTGTCGACGTTCTCGCGATGGGTAAGCCCGATCCCCTGTCAATTTTTGATCACGCCTACGCGAGTGAGCACCCTCTGATTAGCGAGGGTCGACGCGATATGGAAGAACTGGGAGTGGGGGGCGCGTCGTGAGCACCACCATGACCATGGCCAAGGCTCTCAACGAGGGACTGCGTCGCGCAATGGAAGCCAATCCCAAAGTCCTGCTCATGGGTGAAGACATTGGCAAGTTGGGCGGAGTCTTTCGCGTTACCGACGGACTGCAGAAGGATTTTGGCGAAGATCGCGTCATCGATGCACCGCTCGCCGAATCGGCGATCATTGGAACCGCCGTCGGCCTCGCCATACGCGGGTACCGCCCCGTCACCGAAATTCAATTCGACGGATTCGTCTATCCGGCCTTCGATCAGATTGTCTCTCAGGTCGCCAAGTTGCACAGTCGCAGTAGCGGAATCTACGAAATGGGCATGGTGATTCGCATCCCGTTTGGTGGGGGAATTGGCGCCATTGAACACCACTCGGAAAGCCCCGAGGGGTACTTCGCGCACACCGCGGGTCTGCGCGTGGTGTCGCCGAGTACGCCGAACGACGCGTACTGGATGATTCAGCAGTCCATCACGCATCCGGATCCCATTATTTTCTGCGAACCGAAATGTCGTTACTGGGAAAAAGGCGAGGTCGACACCGACAACGCGCCGCGGGGACTGTTCGAAGCGTCGCGTCTGCGCGAAGGTAGCGACGTGACCGTCATTACCTATGGTCCGAGCGTTCGCACCTGTCTGCGCGCCGCCGAAGCTGCGGCGAGCGAAGGCCGCAGTGTGGAAGTGATCGATGCGCGCTCGATCGCGCCCATTGACTACGCCCCGATGGCTGCGTCCTTGGAAAAAACGGGCCGTCTGGTCGTCGTGCACGAAGCGTCCGCGAACGCATCAGTGAGTTCAGAGATCGTCGCGCGTCTGAGCGAGGAGTGCTTCTATTCACTGCGTGCTCCCGGCGTTCGCGTCACGGGATATCACACCCCCTATCCGCCCTCGAAGGTGGAAGAGGAGTATTTGCCGAACGTGGACCGCATCCTTGACGCCATTGATCGGGTGATGGGCTTTGAGTCGTGAGTAGTCAACAGTTTTTACTGCCCGACGTCGGCGAAGGTCTGACCGAAGCCGAGATCGTGGTGTGGAAAGTAAACGTCGGCGACACCGTGACGTTGAACCAGCCCCTCATTGATATTGAAACGGCCAAGGCCACCGTGGAGCTGCCCAGTCCCTACGCCGGAGTGGTGATGAAACTTCACGGCAACGTGGGTGACGTTGTCGAAGTGGGCAAGCCACTCATCGACATTGAGGTCGCGGGCGCTGCGAGCGAACCCGAGACCGTCGCACCCGCGACGCCCGCGCCCGCGAGTGAACCGGCCGTTCGCACGGCGGTACTCGTTGGCTACGGAGTCAGTGAGGACGCCGGGACTCCCACGCGCCAACACCGACGACGCGGGAGCACCGCGCCCAGCCCCGCTGGCGTGGCGACGGTCGCAATGAACGTCGCGCCGACGACGTCGTCGCCTGCATTAGCCCCCCGTTCGACGCCGCCGGTTCGCCTGTATGCCAAACGCCACGGCGTCGATATTTCGACACTGAGTGGAACGGGCCGTGACGGACTGATCACGCGTTCTGACGTCGATAAAGCCTTGTCACCGGGATCAGGGGTCGCTGTTCAAAGTGCCCCACCTACGAGTACTCGTTTTGTTGGACACGAGCTTGCTTCGTGGGAGAGCGGGCCAAAAGAGGAACGAATTGTGGTGCGCGGTGTGCTCAAGTCCATGGCGGAAGCCATGGTGCGAAGTGCCTTCACGGCCCCGCACGCGGCGGCGTGGGTTCGCTTTGACGCCACTCGCTCGGTCGAGTTGTTGGCGTCGCTCAAGAGTCGCCCCTCACTCGACGGCGTGCGAATTACACCGCTCACGCTCATCGCCATGGCGCTATGCGACGCGGCGCGTCACTACCCGGGAATTAACTCCAGTTTCGATGACGAACACGGCGAAGTCATTGTTCGCCGCTCCGTCAACTTGGGAATCGCGGCCGATACTCCGCGGGGTCTCATTGTCCCGAATATTCGTGGCGCGGACACGCTCAACATTGTTTCCATGGCGAACGCTCTCAGCACGCTTGTCCAAAAGGCGCGCGCCGGTACGACGACACCCAACGAGATGATGCACACGACGCTGACGATCACCAACGTGGGCCCCTTCGGCATCGACGGCGCCATGCCGATTCTTCCGCCGGGGACCTCGGTGATCCTCGCGGTGGGTCAGATTGCCAAGGCTCCGTGGGTCGTTGACGACGAGGTCGTTGTGCGCCAGGTGATGGAAATCGCGTTGTCGTTCGATCATCGTTTGATCGACGGAGCGCTCGCTTCGCGGGCGCTGCGCCACGTCGCGGACTTCTTGGGCGACCCCGCCGCTGCACTTCTCGCCGGCTGAGCGCTACCGTTTCGTTGTGAACGCTCTGGACCTCGTCGACCTCTCGCGTTATCCGATCAACGATTTGACGTCGCCGGGCGCGAAACTAGTCATCGAGGATGCCCGGGCGCAGATCGCCGAGCGCGGAGCAGCGGAACTGACGAATTTCATCACCCCGCACGGTATTGCGCAGTTGGTGAGCGACGCCGAGGAGTTGGCGCCACGAGCGCACCCGTCGGGCGGAATCGGCACCGCGTACTTAGAACTGCCGAGCAATGAATGGGCGGCGGATCACGCGCGTCAGACGTGGATGCCCTACGCCGTGCGCGCCGTGGGATACGACGTGATGCCATTTACTTCGCCGCTTCGTCAACTCTATGAATTGGATGCACTGACGCGATTCATTGAAGCGGTGCTGGATCGCGGGACTCTCTATCACTACGCCGATCCGTGCGGCGCACTCAACCTGGCCGTCATGGCCGAGGGTGATCAGCTCCAGTGGCACTTTGATCAAACCGACTTCGTTGTTTCCCTCGCGATTCAAAGCGCGCAGCGAGGTGGAGACTTCGATGTGGTCGCACGAATTCGTGACGGAGAAAATGAAAACTATGACACCGTGTCCGCGGTTCTCGGTGGTGACGATTCCTCTGTTCTCACTCTGGCGATGACACCCGGGACGCTACTCATCTTCGAGGGTCGAAACTCCCTTCACCGCGTGACACCGATCGAGGGATCAACTCTTCGACACGTGGGTTTGCTCGCCTATGACACCAAGGCCACGACCACGTCATCTGCACTCCTTCGTGAAATTCGTTACGGACGAGTTGAAGCGTTCAGCACCCCTCCCGCTACCTGGCCACTGTGATTACTCAGCTCGGAGAGGCATTCGTGGGCAGCGGTGTCGAAGCAGCTCATCTCAATACGGTTCTCGGTGACAAGGGTGGACCGGTGGAGACTGCCTGGGTGAGCGCGCTCGCGACACCAAGCGTGGGCCACGCCGCATTCGTAGTCGTTGCTCAGCCAAATATCCCCGTGCTTCCCATGACACTGTTCGTCAACAAGGCGACCATTGCGTCGCCCGAACACGCTCAACTGACGTGGGGCGCGGCACAACTAGGTGTCGCCAGTGGAGTGCTCGACGCCGTTAATGACGGCGTCATTGATGGAGATCAGCTGGAGCACCTCGTGTTGATCGCCGCTGTGTGGGTGGACCCCCTCGCGCGAGACGCCGATGCCGTCTACGACAACAACCGCGCCGCCATGGCCGCAGCCCTGTCACGAGGGCGACCTGGAATTTTAAGTATTGATGAGATCCTGGCCGTACGCGATACGCCGATAAACGGCTACTACGTTGCTCGCACTCTGCGTCGCGATTAAACGCGAAGTGCGCTGAGGGCTCGATCGGCGTGGACGTTCATGTTCATCTCGTGAGCAATGACGTCGAGCAGTTTGCCGTCTTGACCAATCACGAAGGTTGTTCGGCGAACTTTTAGAAAGTCGAGAGATCGCTTCACGCCGTAAGAGCGAGCCACGGCGCCATCGGTGTCAGCCAGTAGTGGATAGTCGAGAGTCGAGCCATCGGCGAACTGCTTTTGGCGCTCCACGGTGTCCATCGAAACTCCAATGCGTTGCGCGTGAAGCGCCGTGAACTCCGCGCCGAGGTCGCGAAAGTTGCACGCCTCTTTAGTGCAGCCCTTGGTCATTGCGGCGGGGTAAAAGAACAGAACTACCGGTCCGGCGCGAAGCAGTGCCGATAGCGAGACGGCTTGACCGTCCTGGTTGTTCAGCGTGAAATCGGGGGCGATGTCTCCTACGTTCATGTGCGCAGGCTATTCGTTAACGATCGAGACGAAATCCAACACCGCGGATCGTGATCAAGTGCGCGGGAGAGCCCGAATCCTGTTCAATCTTCTGGCGAAGCCGTTTGACGTGGGTATCGAGCGTCCGGGTATCACTGAGGTCCTGGCCCCACCACAGAGCGTCCAAGCACTCTTCTCGAGTGACGACTTGACCGAGACGCGACGCGAGTAGGTATAACAGGTCGAACTCCTTGCGGCTGAGATCGAGCTCTTGCGAAGCGCGCATCACCGATCGTCGTGTGGAATCGATTCGTAGCGATCCAATGGTTATGACGTCGTGGTCGCCCGCGGGCTCGTGGCGCCGCATCACTGCTCGCATGCGTGCGACTAACTCTCGCAATCGAAACGGCTTGGTGACGTAGTCGGCCGCACCAAATTCCAGGCCGAGGACAATGTCGACCTCATCACTTCGCGCGCTCACCATGATGACGGGAATGTCACTGGACTGACGTATCTCTCGACAGAAGTCGATTCCCGATCCATCGGGCAACATGACGTCCAGTAACACCACGTCGGGCGAGAGACCCTCCAGTACGGCGCGGGCCTCGTTCAAACTGGCTGCAATCCTCACGACAAAGCCTTCGCCGCCGAGTCCTAATTGGAGCGCCTCGACGTAACTTGTTTCGTCCTCTACGAGCAGCACCACGGGGCGGCCTTCGGGGTCAACCATTGACCACCTCGTTGTGCCGCGACAGCTCTAGATCGACGACTGCTGCCTGCTTTTGATTTTCGCAGTGCAGCCAATCAATGAACGGCGCTGGTCGCATACCTGTTGAAAGTAAGAGGACTCGGTTACCGCGAGGTGATAGTCGGGCTAATTCGAGGGATTACTTCGATGAAACCTTGGACCTCTCTCGCTAACTTTTCGCCGCCGTGTCCGGTGGTCCTACGAGGCCGTCATGACCCCACAGAACGGTTCATCGACGTAATGGTCGCCGCCCAATTTGGCGAAAAGTAAGGCCTAGGAGTGCCTAGTCATGGCAACGACGACGTGAAGAAGGCAGATTTGAGAAGATTATAGGGCTACAGCCCCACTTTGCTTGATGTACCAGAAATCCAATTTCTACTTGGATTTTGGGCATGACTGAGTAAGATAGGCGGACAAAACAACTCACTAGATGAGGCAACATGCACTCGAACATTGTCGGAGTTCGAAGCGTGGCGTCGCGCGCAAGCGCGGCGTCCATGTTCATTCTGTCGGCCCTAGCCGTCCTCATCCTGTCGCACGGTTCGGCCTATGCCAGCATTTCCGGAGTCACCTTCGTCAAGGTGCACGCGGGTCAGTCAACGAACTGCGCGCTAGCTAATACCGGATCCCTGTACTGCTGGGGGGCAAATGACTACGGCCAGTTGCTCGACGGTTCCACCAATTCGGCTTCTACGCCGGAACTGCTCAATCTCACGAGCACGCTCGGCGCATCGAGCATCATGGATTTTGCCAACGGCTCGGGTACAACGTGCATCTTGGCCACGGGCTCTCACGTGTACTGCTGGGGATACGGAGGTCAAGGTCAGATTGGCAACGGGAGCTTTGCCCTCGCGCACGCTCCGGCGGCCGTTTCCTTCAGCGGACTAACTGGGACAATTAATCAGATCGCTGGAACGGGTTCCACGTCATTTTGCGTGCTGACCTCATCGTCACAAATTTGGTGTTGGGGCGGCAACGTTGATGGTTCGCTGGGTAATGGAACTATCACGAACTCTGATGTTCCCGTCGCGGTGGAGCGAACCGGTGTGCTCAGTGGTAAGACCATCAATACGCTTGCGGGTTCGGCCGGTACCTACTGCGTGCTCGACAATGCCGGCAAGGCCTACTGCTGGGGTAATGGACTCGACGGGGCCCTCGGAAACGGCACAAAATTGGTTTCGAAAGTTCCCGTAGCGGTTTTGACTAATAATGACCTGGCTGGAAAAACCTTGACGGCCATTGCCGCGTCCTCTAATCACACGTGCGCACTGGACGCTGCTCACCAGTTGTACTGCTGGGGAACGAACAAATTTGGAACGAACGGTCTCGGTCTGCCCGACGGTTCGACTAACACCTCATCGGCGCAGCTGACCCCCAAGCACGTTTCGTCGATGTCGTCGGTATCGCTGAACGCCATTAGCTCGGGCGGAACCGAGTCCTGTGCGACGTCGACGGGTGGCGCGCTGTACTGCTGGGGTGGTGAGCCGGTGGGTGACGGGTACACGATCAATGACGCACTCTCTCCCGTGCACGTGAACGGCGGAATGCTCGGTTCCAAGGTAGTTACGGCAGCGTCGAGCGGCGACTACAACACGTGCGCCATTGACTCCGACGGCAGCTTGTACTGCTGGGGAGTTGACGACAACAATCAGATAGGCGATAACTCCACCGCTACGTCGTACTACCCCAACGAGATCGCCATATCGCCGAGTGCGTCCAGCGTCGCGACAACCCCCGGTGCGCCGCGGGGAGTAACGCAGTCCTCATCCGCCGGTTCGATCAGCGTCAGTTGGACGGGATCGTTCAACGACGGTGGCTCGCCCATTACGTCGTACGTGGCCTCGGCGAGTGACGGAACGAACACCTTTAGTTGCAGCGGTGTCGGCGCCGGTGCAACCGGGTGCACCATTAACTCTCTGGTTAACGGAACGCCTTACGACGTGAGCCTGATCGCCAAGAACACCATTGGTAGTTCCTCGGTTGTCCACGCGGGATCAGCCACGCCGATCACGTTGCCCGACCCGCCAACGGCGGTAAACGCGGTTCCCGCGAGTCAGGCGCTGAAGGTTCTTTGGCAGCCTGGTGCATCCAATGGGGGTACTCCGATTACGGGATACACCGCAGCGGCCACGATCTTGTCGACGACCAAAACCTGCACAGTGTTGGGTTCGAGTTCTACGACCTGCACGATTAGTGGCTTGCTCAACGGAGCGAACTACACCGTCACTGTTACCGCGACCAACGCCGTGGGCGCCTCCTCGCCGTCTGCTTCGAGCAACGCGACTCCGGCCTCGGTGCCCGGCGCACCGACCGCAATCAAGGTCACTGCGTCCAACGGTTCGGTTCTCGTGAGCTGGACGGCGCCGGTTTCAAACGGGGGAAGTCCCGTTACTACGTACAACGTCACCGCATCTCCCGGCGGAGCGAGTTGCAACGTTGTGGTGTCCGTTACTCAGTGCAGCGTTAAATCCCTCGTCGCGTCCACGGGTTACACCTTCAACGTCACGGCCAAAAATGTGGTGGGACCGAGCGTCGCGGCCAGTTCCATCGTGACCTATCCCTTCAGCGCTACGTCGTTGTCCATGCTGACCGCGTCAGCTGTTCTCAGTAAGGGCGCGAGCTTCAAGATCATTTTGGCGGGAAGTAGCCCGAACTCAAAAGCGACGGTCGCTATTGGACCATCGATGACTAGTTGCATCTTTAACGCGGCGCACCAGTGCACCGTGACCATGTCCATTGCGTCCAATGGCACCTTTCGAGCGGTGGCCAAGGTCGGCGGCACTCCGGCGACTTTGGCTCTCTACGTTCCGCTGGTGAGTATTCCGGCCAAGACCTATCACAAGAAGTCCTTCAAGATCACGATAACGAACTGTCCGCCCAACAAGTTCGTCCAACTCAGTTTCTCGGGCGGTCAAAAGGTGTCCTTCTTTTCTAACTACAAGGGAATCGCAATCGGCACCGTGGCTTTCGCTAAGTCCTCCACCATCACCATGACGACGAGCGTCGCTGGAACGGTGCTCTCGCCGAACGTGAAAATCAAGATCATTTAATTTCTCGTGTCCGAGCTGCGCGTGTCGGCGCGCCGCTCGGACACGACTGTTCATTTCCCCTGTAACTCTCGCGGTGGACCGATGACGCCCACAGTCGTATACCCTAGAGGGGTATACGAAAGGAGTCCTCGTGGCAACACCGGGCTACAGCAATCATCGAACTCTCATCCAGCGCCGACTGCGCCGCATTGAGGGCCAGGTGCGTGGACTGCAGAACATGATCGAACAAGATCGCTACTGCATTGAGGTGCTCGATCAGATCTCGGCGACTACCCGAGCGCTTCAATCGGTTGCTATTGAACTTCTCGACGACCACATTGGTCACTGCGTCGCGAACGCGATCAGTGAAGGCGGCGATGCGAAGGACGACAAGATCTCTGAAGCCACCGCCGCAATAGCTCGTCTGGTCCGCTCGTGAGCGTGCTCGCCGCGGCGGGCGTGGCCACTCAACTGCTTAACGCATTGCGTGAAGCGTTCTTCATGTTCTGGGAGACCTTGTGGGCCCTCGTTCTCGGCTTCACCCTCTCTGGAGTAGTGCAGAGTTTTGTATCGACGTCAAGCATGCAGCGCCGACTCGGAACTCACCGCATGTCAGCGGTACTTCGCGCCTCCGGTTACGGAATGGCGTCGTCGAGCTGCTCCTACGCCGCTTCAGCGATGTCGAAGTCACTCTTTGCGAAGGGAGCGGACTTTGCCACGGCGATGATCTTCATGATCGCGTCAACGAACTTGGTGGTCGAGTTGGGCCTCGTTCTACTCGTGCTCATGGGCTGGCAGTTCATGGCGGCCGAGTTCGTCGGCGGGCCGGTCATGATTGCGATTGTGGCGCTGTTGGGCGGGGTCGTGTTTTCCTTACCCCTCGTCGAACGCGCTCGAACTCGACTGTCAGCTCTTTCGACGGCGGCGCACAACCACGGTTCGGGGGACTCGAACTCACCCGCGTCGTGGCGAAGCAAGGTTCGTTCTCGCGAATCGTGGTCCGACGCGGCCAATTACGCCGTGGCCGACGTCACGATGTTGCGACGCGAACTGATCTTTGGGTATTTAGTGGCGGGTGCGCTAGCGGCGTTAGTTCCCGCTGGAGCGTGGCACGGTCTGTTCTTTCACGGACACGGCTGGCTCACCGTCCTCGAAAACGCGCTGGTGGGTCCGCTCATTGCGGTGCTGAGCTGGGTCTGTTCGGTGGGCAACGTCCCACTCGCGGCCGCACTGTGGTCGGGCGGAATCAGTTTTGGTGGTGTGGTCTCGTTTATTTTCGCCGACCTCATCACCATGCCGCTGATTCTCATCTATCGAAAGTTCT
>JANXTQ010000256.1 GCA_025352305.1 Actinomycetes bacterium | reverse complement strand
GACCGCTCGAGTTGAAGACTTTGGTGTGCTTCAACAGTGTCTTCGGATCACCCGCACCGGCTGTCGGTGAGACTTCCCAACGGTCGCTGGCGAGAAAGAAGGACGACGCCGACTGAATGTGATATCGCCCAAGCGTCGCAGCTTGGATAGCAAATAGGTCCGACGGGTAACGCAGATGAGAACGTACTGCTGCGGCCATGTCGCTGATTGGACGAAACATCTTGGGAAACGCCCCACGGTACGCCTGCAAAATGGGGTCGTTGGGGTCAGCGGCGTAGAACTTCATTGAGCCGTCGTACGCGTCGACAACGAGTTTGACTGAATTGCGCACGTAGTTGTAGCTCGAGGGCAGTCCGTTGTCGCTCGGAACAGATTGATTGAATGCGTCTTCGCTGTAGGGGTAGTTACTGGTGGTCGTGTATCCATCAAGCACGAATTTCACGTGTCCGTCAGCCACCACGGCGTAGGGATGTTGATCCCACGACAGGAACGGCGCGGCTTTTTGTGCCATGGAGCGAACGTCTCGAACGAACAGGATGCGACTCTTCGGGGTGATCTGATTGGAGACGAAGAATTTGTAGTCCCCAAATCGAAGAGCGAACGCCGCCTGTTGGAGAAACCCGCCCACCTTCACTCCCCCAGTGCCGGCGTAGTGAGAAGCGACAATGGAACCGTTGGAATGACCGGAACCACGTTCGTAGTTAATCTCTCGCTGCTGGGAGTTAGCGACAACCCAGCCCTTCATGTTGATGCCAAAGTAGATCCCCGGCTGGGTCAGGTTAGGCAGTCCCTCACTGGATACTGGGGGCACGTTGTCCAAGGCGAAGATGGGATTACCCGTGTTCGAGTCCACTTGATTGGCGACCAGAATGGCGGCGCCATTTCCGTGGGTGTAAACGAGGTGCTGGTTGACCCAGGAGTTTGACGGCAGACCCGCCTGAAACAACTGGCGAGCTCCAATGAGTACGGGTGTCTCTTTGCCGTTCAACATGTAGCGGTCGACGCCCAACGTCGTAAATGCGTAGTAGGCCCGAATTGCCTGACGTCGCTGGACGGTCTCTAGAGCAATGTTGGTCGCGGGGTCCCATAGACGAATGTTGCTCAATGTGCCCGCTGACGCGCGCACCTGACTCGCCGTAATCGTGCTGGCGGCTTGGAACTGATGTGTGACCACGTGATTCAAGTTGAAGGCCGTTCGCGTGGCCGTGATGTTGCGCTGAATGTAGTTCAGCTCATGATTCTTTTGGTCGGGGCTTACCGAGAAGGTTTGCAGCAGCGCCGGATACGCCACGCCCAACACGAGGGCGACCACGAGCCATAGACCCAGTGCGAGTGCGGGTAGCGACCATCCACGAGCTCGAATGTTGTAGAGCAGGATTGCCGCCGCAGCGAGCGAGAGATAAAACAGGATGGTCAAGGCGGGGATGCGCGCGTGCACGTCGGAGTATCCAGCACCTTGGACGTAGCCGTTGCTCGAAGTAACGAGTTGCCAGCGCGCGATGACGTAACCGACGGCCTTGAGTACGGCGATGCCCGCTAACAAGATGCTGAGGTGCACCTTGACATTGGCAGCAACGCGCACCGAGCCGCGCGCTGTTCGGATTCCACCATTGAGGTAGTGAACTCCCGCGGTGATGATAAGTACGACGGCCAGTGATGCGAGCGCCCAATTGACGACGAACGACACGAAGGGCAACCGGAAGATGTAGAAGCCGAGATCCTTGTGATACAGCGGATCTTTGGAACCGAAGTTTCGCGCGTTGGCAAAGAGCAAATAGTTATTCCACTGGCCCGTCGCCGAGATACCGGCAATGGCTCCCACGACAACGGCAACGAGCGCGTAGACGCGACGCGCGTAGGGACGAACGAGATCTTGAAATCTCCGGACCAACTCATCTTCTTGGTCGAAACCCAGGTCCCGAGCTCCAAAACGATCGCCCAGCAAAAGATTTGCGAACAGCGCTACGAAGAATGCAACGCCGAAGGCGACTCCGAGACCCACCTTGATCCACAGCAACGTAGAAAAGACGTTAGAAAGTCCGAGAGACGAAAACCACAGTTGGTCGGTCCACAACACCGATAGTGAGCGAAGTGAGAAAAGTAGGACGACCAGGACCATGGCGCCAACGACCATGACGACTCGTCGACGCGGAGAGCCCAAGGCTCGTGCACCAAAATCGGTGGGGCTTCGCACGTGGCGAGCCTAATGGGCAATGTCGATGAGTCGGTGTTGACTGGCGGCGAAGTTAAAGGGGCACCACGGCACACGCACAGCCGGCGTGAAGGGGTGGGTACGCCTGAGTGCTCGGGAAGTTCTCTCCCGCTGTGCGCTCTCCCGAGCCGGCATCTAGGGCACAGGCATCGCACGGTGCATCAGTCAGCGAACTCAGGAATCGAACCTTGCGTCCGGCGCTGGCCGCCACGACGCCCGCGTTAAATGATCGAAGTGCCGTGTCAGCGCACAGGCGTTCCACTCGAGCTCCGCGCCACTCCTTATACGCAGAGTTGGCGCGCTCGGCTCCGTCGCCGGCTCCGTCAGCAACAATGCGGCGACGAAGCGCGAGCACGATGGTGACGGCGAGGTCCGCCGCGCACTCATCAATGGCGCTGTAATCGCCAACTGCTTGGCTGCTACCAATTTCATCGGCGACAAATCGCGCGCCCGCGTGTGCAGCCTCACGAAGCGCATCGCGCGCCGCCTCGCTGTAGCGCTCGCGTTGAGCGAACTCATCTTCAAACTCCGTAGTGATCATGCCCGTCACGCCGCGCAGTGCTTCGATCATCACGTTTTGATCGTCCTGCAGGGCACGCTTGACTTTTCGAGTCAATATTGCGAGGGGGTCTTCGAGGGCCTTGTCGCGACGATCGAAAAGTTCGCTGGCCGGCGTCACCGGTCCGGGAGCCGCGAGCGCACGCTTTGGCGCCGGTGCACTGGCACCGCGTTCTTCAAGAGTGGCCTTACGTAGGCGAGCAAAGATCTCTTCGACGACGTCCGTCCCCGATCCCTCGACGATTTCCGTCTCGTTGGCGACGGCGATCGTGGGTTTTGGCGTTTTCGGCGCTTTGGCAACCTTGGCTGCGGGGACTATCTCGGGAAGTTCGAGTTCGGGGACCTCGAGTTCGGGTACGGCTCTCAGTGGAACTGCCGCGAGCAACTCCTCTTCGCTGAGATCCGATGAGACCGGTCGATTTCTGAGAGCGTCGATAGCCGCGGCGCGCGCGCCTTCGTCCGAACTCATGAGTCCCGCCAGCACGCCTTCCACGGATTCACGCACGGTGGCAATGGAACCGTGCAGCGAGTCGCGCGCCGCTCGAAGTTGCTCGATCTGAAAGTGCAGCGCTTTGCGCTTCACGGCGAGGTCATTCAGTACCGATTTGCGCGCCTCTTGAGATTGAATCACGATGGCGCGACCTTGTTCGCGAGCACGCTCTACCAGGGCCTCGCCGTTTATCTTGGCTGACTCAACGAGTCGCTGGGCACCCGCGCGCGACTCTTCATCGAGGCGAGCTGCCGTTGATTCGGCCTCCGAGACAATGATGACGGAACGCTCTTGTGCGTCGACCAGGTACCCCGTCGCTCGTTCTTGTGCCTGAGAAAAAATCGCGGTGGCTCGT
>JANXTQ010000245.1 GCA_025352305.1 Actinomycetes bacterium | reverse complement strand
TTCCAATTTGGTTCCGACGCCATCGGCGGACGCCACGAGAACCGGTGAGCGGTACTTATCGGTGTTGAGGGCGAACAGTCCGCCGAAGCCACCAATGCCCCCGAGAACCTCCGCGCGATTGGTGGAGGACACCACCTGCTTGATGCGTTCGACGGCCTCGTCGCCGGCTTCAATCGAAACGCCCGCGGCGGCGTAGGTCAGGCCGCCGACCGGCGTTTCCAGCAGTTGGCTCACTTGCCAGCGTCCCAGAGTCCCGACGACGGAGGAATGCTGGACGGATAGTTGCCCGTCAAACACGCGTCGCAGCATTCGCCGTCCAGGCGGATGGCCGAGCGCAGATTCGCGAGGGTGATGTACTCAATGGAGTCACATCCAATGTACGTACGAATTTCATCGATGCTGTACTGAGCAGCGAGCAGATCGTCGCGCGTCGGGGTGTCGATCCCGTAGTAGCACGGCCACATGAAGGGTGGCGACGAAATGCGCAGGTGAACCTCGGCCGCACCGGCGTCGCGCAACATTGTTACTAACGCACGCGTCGTCGTGCCGCGAACAATCGAGTCATCGACCACGACGAGTCGCTTACCGTCAATGTTCTCTCGCAGCGGATTGAACTTTCGCCTGACCGCAATCGCGCGGGCGTTTTGATCCGGCGCGATGAAGGTGCGCCCGATATATCGGTTCTTGACGAGTCCGTAGCCAAAGGTGATTCCCGAGGCCGCGGCGTATCCCTCCGCGGCTGGCACGCCGCTGTCGGGAACGCCCATGACGAGGTCGGCGTCCACCGTTGACTGACCCGCGAGCAGTTCACCCATGCGCCGACGCGCGGTGTGGACTTGGTGACCCATGAGGTAACTATCGGGCCTCGCGAAGTACACGAACTCAAAGATGCAGAGCTTTTCACGGTCGCTCGCGGGCTCCATCAATTGCACGGAGGTGACGCCCTGCTTCGTGAGTGTCACCATCTCACCGGGTCGAATTTCTCGAACGAGCGTTGCGCCCACGACGTCGAGCGCCGGGCTCTCCGAGGCGAGAATCCATCCGTCGGGGGACTCTTCGCTTCCGAATCGACCGAGACAGAGTGGGCGAAACCCGAACGGATCGCGTACCCCGTGAACGGCGTCGCTTTCGAGCATCACCAGTGAGTACGCGCCTTCGAGAGTTGGTAAAACGTGGGCCAAGCCCTCACGCAGCGAGTTACCGGCGTCAACGCGTTGTGCCAACAGCTCGGCAATGAGGTCTGAGTCCGACAGCATCATGCCGGGCAGAATTCCCGCCTTATCAGCTAGCAGATCGGTGTTCGTGAGGTTCCCGTTGTGACCGAGAGCAAATCCGGCGCGGCCGGACTGTCGATAGACCGGTTGGGCCGCCGTCCAGTTCGCGACACCCTGAGTCGCGTAGCGAGTGTGACCAATGACGTACTCACCATGCATCGCCATAAGTACTCGTTCGTCAAAAACCGAATACACGAGACCTTCGTCTTTTACAACCGCGATGTCCTCGCCGTCAAAGATCGCCATACCGGCGGACTCTTGACCGCGGTGCTGCAGCGCAAAGAGGGCGTCAAAGCACCAAAAGGCGACGGGCTTGTCGGCCGCCACTATTCCTACAACGCCACAAGCATCTTTCATGCATACCCCACGTTAGGGACCGCCGGGCGACCACGCACCGGCTCAGTATCTCACACGGCCCACAACGTCAGAGCCCCTCAGTACGCTGACTGCGTGATTGACCTACACACCCATTCGAGCTTTTCAGACGGCTCGGACCATCCAGCCGACTTGGCCGCCGCCGCCGCCAAACTTGGCCTGACGGCCATTGCGCTCACTGATCACGACACGACCGCCAGTCACGACGAGATGGCGCAGGCTTGTGCCCGCTTGAACATCGAACTCGTCAACGGTGTCGAAGTGTCGTTGAAAGACACCGAGGTCACCCGCACCAATCACGACGGCGAAACAGTGCCCCAGAGCGTCCACGTTCTCTGTTACTTCCTATCGACCGATCCAACGAGCCCCTTGCAACGCCAGTTGGCCACTCTGCGCGAGGATCGAGACAAACGAAATCGGGCCCTGGTGGAGTTACTGCGCGAAATGGGTTTCAGCAGCCTGAGCTTGTCGTATCTGGTCGATCTCGCCGGAAACGTCGATTCGATCGGCCGTCCGCACTTCGCTCGAGCGATGTTTGAACTTCACCCCGAAATCGTCGGTGAACGCACGGACGACAACTGGTCGAGGCTGTTTGTTGAGTGGCTGGGTCAAAACGGTCGGGCGTATCTCGCGAAGTCCGAAATGACTATTCAAGATTTCGTGACCGCGGGTGCCAATGAGGGAGTGGTCTTTTCGATTGCCCACCCTCTCGTCAATTACGTGGCTGGACAGTCCCTCGACGACATTGCGCGCGTGATGCCGTCCGTTCTGGGCTCACTGCGCGATCGAGGAATCAAGGGTGCCGAGGCCTACTACGGCTCGAGTGACGCCGCAACGAGATCTCTCATGGTGAAGCTCACGCGCGACGCCGCGATGATTCCAACGGGCGGTTCGGACTATCACGGTTCCTACAAAGCCGATGTTCAACTCGGTCGCGGACGCGTCGGCGATCTCGTGGTTCCCGACGATGTCCTCGTTGAATTAAAAAACGCTCGGGGCTAAGCCACCGGGTGCAGTGACTCGTCCAGCGCTCGTGATCGACGAGAACGTATGACGTCAATCTCTAGATCAATCAGTGGTGCAAATGTCACTCGCTCACCGCCGGCGACGCCGAGAACAACTGCCGCAACGTTCGCGTTGCGAGCGCGCGCGAGCAGCGCGTCGACATTGGAAGTGGCGACAACGAAGCGCCCGGGGAACTCACTGAATAGTTCGAGGTGGCTGAACGGTCCGCTCGACTCGAGCCCAATGCCGCTCTCACTGGCCATTTCCGCAATGGCGGCCGCGAGTCCACCGGAACCCACATCGTGCACCGCAGTGAGATCGCTTTCTTCACCCGCACAGATCTGTGCCACTTCACTGGTCACCCAGTGCGCTGTGCGCGAAAAGTCCGCGGCGTCGAGACCGGCGACGAGTCCGCCCCGTCGTCCACGACGTGTCGCCCATTGAGTTCCGCCGAGGGGAAACGGTTGTGCGCCAACGGCCTCACGGGTTCCGAGCAAGACCACACTGTCGCCACTTCGCCACTGCCATCCCGGCGGCGGTGAAATCAGTTTCTCCACGAGTCCGAGGACGCCGAGCACGGGCGTTGGGTCAATGTCCCGTCCCGCACTCTCGTTATACAGAGAGACGTTTCCTCCAATGACCGGAAGTCCTAGGGCGCGACAGGCGTCGCCCAGCCCATCAATGGTCTCAGAGAGCTGCCACATGACTTCGGGGTGCTCCGGATTGCCGAAGTTGAGACAGTTCACGACAGCGATCGCTGTCGCTCCCACGCACGCCAAGTTCGCAACACCTTCCGCCAAAGTCAACGCCGTTCCCGCACGAGGATCAAGCGCGCACCACCTCGGATTGGAGTCCGTCGTGATCGCGATGCCGCGTTCGCTCGCTGGAAGTCCGGGTCCGGCCAAGCGCAGGAGCGCGGCGTCGTGACCGGGTCCCACGACCGTATTAAGAAACAGTTGCGAGTCGTACTGGTCGTAGACCCACGCCGGGTCGACTAACAGTGCGAGTAAATCGTCGTTGGGTGAGCCGACCGGTTCATTGACCGTGGGGTCATCGGAGTTGATGAAGTCCAGGTCCGCGGGTCGTCGTTTTTCGCGGTCATAGAGGGGAGCGTCGTCCGCCAATGACGCGGCGGGCACTGACGCCAGAATCTCGCCATCGAATCCGTCGCGAATACGCAACATCCCCACCGACTCACCGTGCGCATTCGTTTCGGGATCGGTCACTCGACCAACGACGCTCGCGCGCACTTCCCACTTATCGCAGAGTGCTTTAACGGCGGGCCAACCCTCGGGAGTGACAATCGCCAACATTCGCTCTTGGCTTTCAGAGGTCATGATTTCGTAGGGCGCCATTCCCGCTTCCCTGAGCGCCACGGCGCTCACGTCCACGTCCATTCCGACGCCACCGCGCGCCGCGGTCTCGCTGGTTGCACAGACCAGACCCGCACCGCCGAGGTCCTGAATTCCCACGACCAGTCCGCGGTCCAGCATCTCGAGACACGCTTCAATGAGGCGCTTTTCCTCATACGGATCACCGACCTGAACGCTCGGACGTTTGGCATCGTCTAACGACGCGGCCCCGTCTTCACCGGAAAACCCGGCGGAGGCCAATACCGACACGCCACCAATTCCGTCACGACCGGTTGATGAACCGAGCAGCACCGCGAGGTTGCCCACGCCCGAGGCAATGCCGAGCACGAGGCGCTGCACCGGCAATGCGCCGACACACAAAACATTGACGAGGGGGTTCGACGCGTAACAGTCGTCGAAAGTGAGTTCACCGCCGATGGTGGGAACGCCAACGGAGTTGCCGTAGCCGGAGATACCCGACACCACACCTTCGACCAGCCAGCGTTGTCGAGCATCACTGAGCTCACCAAAAAACAGCGGGTCCATGACGGCGAGAGGTCGCGCACCCATCGTGAAGATGTCGCGCAGAATCCCCCCGACTCCGGTTGCGGCACCCTGATAGGGCTCGATGGCGGAGGGATGATTGTGACTCTCAATGCGAATTGCGACGGCGATGTTGTCACCGGCGTCCATCACGCCCGCGTTTTCTCCCGGTCCCACCAAAACGCCGGGTCCTTCGGTCGGCAGACGACGCAAATGAATTCGTGAACTCTTATAGGAGCAGTGCTCGCTCCACATGACTCCATAGAGCGCTAACTCCAAAGGGTTGGGTTCACGACCCAGAACTCCCTTAATTAAGTCCAGCTCACTGTCGCTCAGTCCGAGAGCTCGATGTAGGGGCACGGCGGCGTCACTCACCCACTCAAACTACCGCCGACGACCCACTCGTTCGCCCTAGCCAGTTCGATCTAGAGACTCCGCTGACGAAGCGCCCCTCGGTGGTGTCGGCGTCGTCAGTGGCAGAAAGCAGATTGCGCAACTCGGTTCGCTGCCGCGCAACCAACAACCTGCCAAGCAGGAAAAAAGTCCTGCTTGTTCTCAAAATCAGTGTCTCAGATTGTCTAGCGGCGATTCCAATCAAGGCTTGCACTACATTCTTCAGTGGATCTAGCCCGCAATGTCACGTGCTGTGGACACATTATTCGGCGGGCTGCGCAGCAAAAAGGGACCCTGTTGAGTGGCCTCGTGGAGGCTCGTACAACGTCAAATACTTCTGATATGCGGGCGATTCTGCCCCAAATTGCTGGACATCGTGCGGTCCTGCCCTACGGATTGGTCCGTTCAATCAATGTGAGTCTTCAAAGTAAATCCGGCGAATATCGCACTGTATGAAGTCACGTTTCCGGAAAGATCCCGTTTGCAACGCCGGAGTTACTCTCCTAAGAGAAGGATAAATAGTTGCTGCAGATTTTGAAATTACGCTGTCAGACACCTAGACTAATCACGCAATCTTTCAACAAATTGGAGTCACCATGTCCGCAGTTGCCAAGAAGTCCAGTGTCGCAAAGAAGCCCGCGGCTAAAACACAAAAGCGCACCATGAGCGCCGACCACAAAGCCAAGTTGGCGCAAGGTCGCACCGAGTCTCGCGTTGTCTCTCGCTACCTCGAGGCCATCAGTGCCGGCAAGGGCAAGCGGGGTCGCAAGCGCACACCCGAGTCCATCAGCATGCAGATCACCAAAATCGATCGCGAGATCTCCGGCGCGCCGGCCATTCGACGTCTCGAGCTCGTGCAGAAGCGCACAGACCTCGCCGGCGAGCGTGAGCGTCTTTCCGCTCGCGTCGATCTTGCGGGTGTCGAAAAGGATTTCGTCAAGGTTGCTAAGTCCTACGCCAAGCGAACCGGAATTAGCTACGGCGCGTTTCGTAGCGTCGGCGTTCCCGCCGAAGTGTTGAAGCGTGCCGGAATTAGCCGCGCCCGTTCCTAACTAACGAGTTGTGACGCGGCAATAAAGCCGTCGAGCAACACGCGACCATCCTCGCTACCGAGCAGAGCCGATACGGCTCTCTCGGGGTGAGGCATGAGTCCCACGACATTTCCGACTTCGTTGCAAACGGCGGCAATGTCGTCACGCGATCCGTTGGGGTTCTCTCGGTAGCGAAGAACAATCTGGTCGCGAGCAACCAACTGTTCGTACGTGGCGTCGTCGCAGGTGTACGAACCTGAGAAGTGATTGATCGGAATCGAAAGCTCCTGAGCCAACTTCGCCGACCTCGTGAGCACGGATCGCGTAGAGGTCACCGACACGGTGCACGAACGACTGATGAAGGTTAAACCGCGGTTCTTTTGCAGGGCACCGGGTAACAGTCCGGCCTCGGTGAGTACTTGAAATCCGTTGCAGATTCCGAGCACCGGGTTACCGGCCTGCGCGAAACTTTGAACCGCGGACATCACCGGTGAGAATCGGGCAATCGCCCCCGGACGCAAGTAATCACCGTGTGCGAAGCCACCCGGTAGTACTGCTCCGTCAAAGCCGTCCAGAGATGTCTCGGAATGCCATACGAACTGCGCGGTGGCACCGAGAGCATTCACGGCGTCGAGAGCGTCGTATTCGCAGTTGCTGCCAGGAAAGACGACGATCGCGATTCGCGCACTCACGGGGTTGCTCCTCGGGCTCGTTCAATCTGTTGGGCGTGTTGCTCAGCGTGTTCGGCGTAGATCTTCAGCCAGAAGCGCAGGGTATAGGGACCGGATTCGGTGTGAGTGCCCTCACGGTCCAAATCACTGGCGTCAATTCGCGACAATAAAAGTGACGACGCCGCGCGCACCGAGCGAAAAACGGCGAGCGACGATTCAATATCGAGCGTCTCATAACCGAGTACGGAGTTAGCGGCCCACGCCGCTTCGTCGTAACCCTGGATGAGCGTCGGAGCCGGTTCCACGAGCAAACGTCGAAGCCGTAAATAAGAATTAGTTTCCGAGTCCGCGAGGTGATGAACCACCATTCGCGCGGACCACTGGTCCTCGTCGCGGCGATCAAGTTCCTCGGGGGTCACTGCGACGAGAGCGGATTCAACGAGGGTGACGCCGCGGTTGTAGCGCTTAACTAAGTCCTGATCAGCGTCGCTCAATGTGTTGGTCACCTTAAGTAATTAAACGTTCTCAATGCGAACAGTGGACTGTTCAATGACCGGGTTAGAGAGCAACCGGTCAGCGAGAGCTTGGCCTTGGGTCAACGCCTCCGCCTCACTGGACGCTTCGATCGATAAACGAAACGCCTTTCCCGCTCGCACGTTCGCCACGCCAGCAAAGCCGAGCGCCGGCAAAGCGCGCTCGATGGTCGCGCCTTCGGGGTCAGCAATGCCCGAACGAAGAGACACTTCAACCACAATCGGATAGTTCGTCACTGACCGTACCAATCTCTCAAGCTTTTTCCCGTCACGCTTTCGTACGCCGAGACGTAGCGACGCGACGTAATTTCACAAATATCATCGGGCAATGCCGGTGGTGGCCACGTTCGGTCCCAGGGCTGTTGGGCCAGCCAGTCACGCAGGGGCTGCTTGTCGAGCGACGGCGGATTCTGACCCCGCGTGATCTGATCCGCGGGCCAAATTCGCGAGGAATCAGGCGTCAGTACTTCGTCACAGAAGACCAGGGCACCGTCGACGAAGCCCAGTTCAAACTTTGTATCGGCGAGCACGAGGCCAATTTCGCTCAGTCGCGATGCGGCCCGGCCAAACAGGTCACGGCACATCGTGCTGGCTTGGTCCAACACGCTGTCGCCCACGAGAGCGCGAGCCGAGTCGAGATCGATATTTTCGTCGTGTCCCGCATCAGGCTTCGTCGATACGAGGAACATCGGTTCGTCGAAAGGGTCAGTCAGTTGCATCGCGGGCGGCGCGGGCGTTCGATGCACCATTCCGGTGCTTTCGTACTCGGCGAAGGCACTGCCGGCGAGTCGTGCGCGCACGATGCACTCAATACTCAGCATCTGGGCGCGGCGAACGAGCATTGTTCGACCGTGCCACTCGGTGTTCGCCAAGAAGCCCGCCACGTAACCATCGATGACCGCGGGGTCACAACTTACGAGAGCTGAGGGAAACTCTCCGGCAAACTCATTAAACCAAAATTGAGTAAATGCGGTGAGAACTCGGCCCTTGTCTTTGATCGATTCATTCATGACCACGTCAAAGGCGGACAGGCGATCCGACGCCACCATCAACATGTGCTGGTCGTCTACCTCGTAGAGATCACGAACCTTCCCGGTGTAGAGGTGGTTCAGTGCGAGCGTGCTCACGAGCTGGCGGTCCACGTCAGGGCGTCAAGAAAACGCTCGCGATGTACCAAGAGGCGTTGGGAGTCAAAGGCGTTGGCCAATGCCTCTGACGACAGAGTCACGGAGTCAACTGTAGCAATGACGTCACGAAAGTTACGCCGCTGCTCAACCGCTTCGCGCGCCGCGGACTGAACAATGCGGTACGCGTCGTCGCGGGCCATTCCGGAGTCCACCAACGCCAGTAGCACCGACTGGCTAAAGACCAGCCCGAGCGAATGAACTTCTAAGTTCTCGAGAGCTCGCTCCGGGTGAAGGACCAACTGGCTGACCAGCGACGTGGCTTTTCGCAGCATGTAGACCGTTAGACCCAGTGCGTCGGGCATGATCACCCGTTCCACGCTGGAATGACTGATGTCCCGTTCGTGCCAGAGCGCGACGTCCTCTAAACCCGCCACCAAATATCCGCGCAGCACCCGGGCGAGTCCGCAGAGTCGTTCGCTCAAGATCGGATTTCGCTTGTGCGGCATGGCTGATGAACCTTTTTGTCCAACGGCAAAGTACTCTTCGGCCTCGCCCACTTCGCTACGCGCTAGGTGGCGAACCTCGAGCGCAATCTGTTCAATGGTCGTGCCAATCGCGGCACAGGCGTAGAGCAACTGGGCGTGGCGATCACGCGCAATGACCTGTGTGGCGGGAACGGGAGTAAGCCCGAGCGACTGACAGACGTACGTCTCGACCGACGGATCAATGTTCGAGTAGGTCCCGACGGCTCCGGACAGTTTTCCAACGGCCACGCCAGCACGAGCGTCGCGGATTCGTTGCAGGTCACGATCGGCCTGCAGGGCAAAGAGCGCGAACTTGGCACCGTAGGTCGTTGGTTCGGCGTGCATGCCGTGGGTGCGACCGGTGATCGGCCAATCAATGGTCTCGGTTGCCCGAATCGTCAACGCATCGCGAAGAGCCGTCACTTCACCGATCACGATGTCCGCGGCCGAGGCCAAATTGGCGCACAGCGCGGTATCAACAACGTCCGATGACGTCAACCCGTAGTGGATCCAGACTCCCTCGGGCATCCCAATGCGTGCTTGGACGACGTCCACAAACGCCGCAGTGTCGTGGTTGGTAATGGCTTCACGTTCATCGACGTCGCTCACAAACTGCGCGTCAACGACGGGACGTCGACTGCGCAGTGCCGCTGCGTCAGCGGCCGGCACGACGCCGAGAGAGCACAGTGCCTCCGCCGCGAGTATCTCCACTTCCAACATCGTGTCGAAGCGATGAGCGTCAGAAAAAAGTGCCGCCACGTCGCGCGGTGAGTAGCGAGGAATCATGGGCTCTCCTTATCCGTGCCGACTGGCAATATCGGTGCGCATCACGCAACCGCGAAACGAAATCTTGTTGGCCGCGCCGTAAGCGCGCTCACGTGCTTCGCTCAACGTAGCGCCGACCGCGGTGACGTTCAGAACCCGTCCACCCGCCGTCACGAAACCGTCGTCCGTCTTTTTGGTGCCGGCGTGAAAAATTGTGACGGCGTCGTCGTACTTCGCCAGTTGTCCGTCGTCACCGAGTCCGCTGATCGGGTCTCCGGCGGACGTCGCCCCGGGGTATCCCTCGGCCGCGAGAATTACCGTGACCGCGGCGCCGTCAAAAAACCGGGGAGGGTCAAACAGACGGCCGTCGGCCGTGGCGCTCAGCACGCTGAAAAGATTGTCGGAGATTAGAGCGACGATGACCTGAGTCTCGGGATCACCAAAGCGCACGTTGTACTCGAGAAGCTTCGGTCCATCGACGGTCAACATCACGCCGGCGTAGAGCACACCGCGATAATCAATTCCTCGGTGGCGCAGTTCGCGCAGCGTTGGCTCCACAATGCGTTCCATGACGTCAGCCACCATGGCCTCGGTCATGGATTGAAGTGGTGCCAAGGCTCCCATGCCACCCGTATTGGGACCGTGGTCACCGTCGGCGACGCGCTTGAAATCCTGAGCGGGAATGAGAGGGACGACGCGAGTTCCGTCACAGAGAACCAACAAGGAGCACTCGTGTCCGATTAAGCACTCTTCAATGACGACTGAACTTCCCGCGTCACCAAAAGATCGACCGGAGAGTTTCTCTTTAACGTCCTCTCGGGCCTCTTCCAAACTGTCGGTGACGAGAACGCCCTTACCCGCAGCGAGTCCGTTCGTCTTAATAACGTAGGGCGCCTTCATGCGAGCCAACATCGCGAAGGCGTCGTCTTGGTTGTCAAAGGATCCGTAGTCAGCCGTGGGAACATTGGCGAGCGCTAAGAGATCTTTCATGTACGCCTTTGAGCCTTCGAGTTGTGCTCCGTCGGCTCCGGGGCCAAAGACCAACTTTCCTTGGGCGCGCAGCGTGTCAGCGAGTCCCGCGACTAACGGAGTTTCGGGACCAATAACGAAGAGGTCCGCGTCGAGATCGAGCGGCGACGCCGACGTACAGAAAATTCCCTGAGCGCGCATGCCGTCGCTGCCGGGAGTGACGATGACCTGCGTTGATTTAGCCAGGGCCCACGCGAGCGCGTGTTCGCGACCGCCGGAGCCTACAACGACGACCCGACTCACGCGGGACGCACGAACTGCTCTCGACCCGGTCCGACGCCCACAACCGAGATCGTGACGCCGGTTGTCTTCGCCAAGAACTCCACGTAGCGCCGCGCGTTCTCGGGCAGCTCCTCGTAACGCGTCGCGCTCGTAATGTCGCAGCACCAACCGGGAAGTTCTTCGTAGATCGGAGTAACGGCGTGCAACACCGACTGGTGATACGGCGGAAACTCGTAACGCTGACCCTCTGCCTCGTAGCCCACACACACCTTGATGGTTTCGAAAGTGTCGAGCACGTCCAACTTTGTTAGGGCAATGTCGGTTAACGAATTCAACCGAGCGGCTTGACGAATCATGACGGCGTCGAACCAACCCACGCGACGACGTCGACCGGTATTGGTGCCGAACTCGTGGCCACGGCTCACGAGCAGTTCGCTTAGTTCCCCGTCGAGTTCGGTCGGAAACGGTCCCGCTCCGACGCGCGTGACGTACGCCTTCGCGATTCCGACAATTCGACTGAGGTCGCGCGGCCCGAGGCCCGAACCGGTGCACGCGCCACCGGCGACGGGATTAGAGGAGGTCACAAAGGGGTACGTGCCGTGGTCCAGATCCAAAAACGTGGCTTGCGCACCCTCGAGAAGGATGTTCTTTCCCGCCGCGAGCGAGTCGTGCAAATAACTCACCGTGTCCGAGATCATGGGTGCAATGCGTGGGCGATACTCAGTGAGATATCGATCGGCGATCTCTTTGCTCGACAGCGCCAGTCGGTTGTAGACCTTGGCCAGGACCGCGTTTTTTTCCTTCAACGCGACGTCCAACTTCTCGCGAAAGATCTTCTCGTCGAGCAGGTCCTGCACCCGAAGTCCCACGCGTGACGCCTTGTCGGCGTACGCCGGACCGATGCCGCGCTTCGTCGTGCCGAGCGCGTTTTTGCCAAGGAATCGTTCGGTGACCCGGTCGATCTCTTGGTGATACGGCATGATCAAGTGAGCGTTGCCCGAGACTTTCAATTGACTCGTGTCGACGCCGCGAGACTGCAACGTATCCATTTCGCTCAACAACACTCCGGGATCAACAACAACACCGTTGCCAATGACCGGAGTAACGCTGGGATAGAGAATTCCTGAAGGAATTAATTGAAGAGCAAACGCTTCACCGTCAACGACGATTCGGTGTCCGGCGTTATGGCCGCCTTGGTAGCGAACGACCACGTCCATCTCTTTTGAGAGAAGGTCCGTGAGTTTGCCCTTGCCTTCATCACCCCACTGGGTTCCAACTACGACCGTTGCGGGCACAGGGCTCCTTTGCAAGCCTCGCTGACAACCAATGCTACTCCGTCAGGCTGACGATTCGGAAAGCCTCGGGCCGTTGGCGGGCGTGTAAATCAAATCCGTCCTAGCGGCACCACGTCAGCCAGTTCCACGCGCGCGCCGTAACCAACGATCCGTGGGGAAGAAGCGCCCCTAGTTTGCGCCGCGTCGACGCTGCGCTTCTACAAAGACGGCCACCGTGTTTCGCACCGGAACGAGGTCTCGTCGGTACTGGCGATGCGTCTCGGCGACGTGGTGGCGAATATCACCCAACGCGAGAGCGAGTTGAGCGTGCGCGTGAGCGAGCTCCGCTTCTAAGGCCAGGATTCTCTTAACCCCCTCGAGATTCACGCCGTCCGTGGTCAATTCTTGAATTCGCCGCAGACGTGCCAGGTCCGCATTGGAAAATCTCCGCGAGCCCCCACTGGTGCGCGAGGGATCAAGCAGTCCCGTGCGTTCGTAGTTGCGCAGCGTCTGGGGGTGAACTCCGGCGAGATGAGCCGCTACGGAAATCACGTAGACCGCACTGTCGGCGTCGTGAGTACTCATTGATCCACCTCCGCATTCAGGCTCTTAGCCAACTTCTCGGCTAACTGGCGCTGCTCCTTGGTCAGTTTCTTCGGAATCACCACGTTGATCGTGACGAGCAGATCGCCGACGTGGTGGTTGTGGCTCGCTGGAACGCCGCGGCCCTTCACGCGCATTGTGGTGTTCGGTTGAGTCCCCGCGGGCACCTTCATAGAGACCGGCTCATCAAAGGTCGGCACCGCAACTGTTGTTCCGAGCAGGGCCTGGACCGCCAGAACGTCCACCGTGATCGTGAGGTGTCGCCCGCGACGACCAAATACCTGATCGGGCGATACGTGCACGTCCACGAAGAGGTCACCGGCCGGTGCGCCGCCCGATCCGGGCGAACCCTTGGCTTTTAGACGGATGCGCTGACCGTCCTCAACGCCGGCCGGCAATCGAACGTTGACTTTGCGCGAACTAAGCGTGCGCCCCGTTCCGTGACAGTCCGAACAGGGCGAGGAGATGCGTCCCCCGCGACCGTGACAGACCGGACAGACCGTCGAGAGCGAAAAGGGACCCTGGTCGTCGTTCAAAACGCCCCGCCCGTTACAACGTTCGCAGGTCGTAATGCCGGTTCCCGGTGCAGCCCCATTTCCGCCACAGGTGCGACACGGTTCGTCGGTCGGCAGCGACACCGCCGTCGTGAGACCGTTGACCGCGTCTCGAAAGCTGAGATGCAGCGCCGTTTCTAAGTCGGCGCCGCGTTGGCTGCGTTGTTGGCGACGTCCTCCACCGAACAGTCCCCCGAAGAGGTCGCCCAAGTCACCCATGTCGCCGACGCGAAAGTTTCCGCCTCCGCCACTGGCACTACCGAATCCGGCGGCGGCCGGTCCGAGGCGGCGAACCTCGTCGTACTCTTTTCGTTTCGCGGAGTCGCCGAGAATGTCATTGGCCGCCGAAATCTCTTTGAAGCGCTCTTCGGAGCCGGGGTTGGTATCAGGGTGATGAGCTTTGGCTAACTTGCGATAGGCGCGAGTTATCTCTTTGTCAGTGGCGCTCTTAGCGACGCCGAGAACCTTGTAGTAGTCCTTCTCGAACCACTCGCGCTCAGCCATTTACCCCTTGACCCTCACCATCGCCGGTCGAAGCACCGTGCCCTTCCACTGATAACCCGCGCGCAGCACTTCGTCGACCACTTGCTCGCTCGATCCGTCGTCGCCCGCCACGTGCGCGACCGCGTCGTGAATCTGGGGATCAAAGGAGGCACCGACGTCATCAATACGCGCGAGTCCTTCTTTGGCCAGTGTGTCAATCAGCAACGATCGTGCCTGGCTCAGTGCGTGAGCCTCCGCCGACGCCGTGTCGGCGCCGTCCTCGCGCGAGAAGTGTGCTTCGGCGAGGTCCATCACGTCAATGACCGGCAGGATCTTGCTCACCACGTCCGCCGCCACGCGAGTAGATACTTCTTCACTCGTTCGTGCCACGCGCTTTCGGTAGTTTTCAAAGTCCGCCTGAAGGCGCTGCAGCGAGTCGAGGTACTCGTCACGTTGGCGTTCAGCCTCGCTCATCAACACCGACTCGGCCTCTTCAACAATCTCAGCGTCGACGGGCTGCTCGTCAAACTCGTTGTCGCCCACCACGGAACTCACGCCTCATCGACGATCTCGGCGTCAACAATGTCGTCATCGTTGGCCTGCGCACCGTCGCTCGCAGCGGAGCCGGCATTGTTCTTCGCCGCCTCTTCGTAGAGACGCTGGCTAAAGCCCTGACTCGCCGTCAACAGTTTTTCGGTGGCGTCCTTGATGGCTTCAATGTCGGTGCCGTCGAGGGCCGTGGTGAGTTGTGTCAACGCCGACTCAACGTCGTCGCGCTCGGTGCCCTGGAAACTGTCCGCCTGGTCCTTCAGCAACTTCTGCGTGGAGTAGACGAGGCCGTCGGCGTTGTTGCGCACTTCAGCTTCGTCACGTCGACGACGGTCCTCTTCGGCGTGGGACTCTGCGTCACGAACCATGCGGTCAATCTCGTCCTTGTTGAGCGAGCTGCCACCGGTAATTGTCATGGACTGGGTCTGATTGGTCGCCAAATCCTTCGCCGAGACGTGAACAATGCCGTTGGCGTCGATGTCAAAGGCGACCTCAATCTGCGGCACACCACGCGGCGCCGGCGGAATACCCACCAACTGGAACTTGCCGAGCGTCTTGTTATACGACGCCATCTCGCGCTCACCTTGAAGTACGTGGACTTCCACCGACGGTTGATTCTCATCGGCGGTCGTAAAGATCTGGCTCTTCTTCGTGGGAATAGTGGTGTTGCGCTCAATGAGTTTCGTCATGACGCCACCCTTGGTCTCAATACCGAGGCTGAGCGGGGTTACGTCGAGCAACAAGATGTCCTTAACTTCACCCTTCAACACACCGGCCTGCACCGCAGCACCCACGGCGACTACTTCGTCGGGGTTCACGGTCTTGTTGGGCTCTTTGCCGGTGACCTTGCTCACGAGTTCTTGAACCGAGGGAATACGAGTTGATCCACCCACCAAGATGATGTGGTCGATCTTGTCAACGGTGAGTCCCGCGTCCTTGATCGCCTGGTCGAACGGCTTGCGACAACGCTCAACGAGGTCGGCCGTCAGTTCATTGAACTTAGAGCGCGTCAGTTTCAGGTCTAGGTGCTTCGGACCATCGGCCGTCGCGGTAATGAACGGCAAGTTGACGGTGGTCTCTTGCACGGAGGAGAGCTCAATCTTCGCCTTTTCGGCTGCTTCCTTAAGACGTTGCACGGCCATTTTGTCGGCCGAGAGATCGACACCTTCGGTGTCCTTGAAGGTCTTGACCAACCAGTCCATGACCTTTTGGTCCCAGTCATCTCCACCGAGGTGCGTGTCACCAGCAGTGGACTTGACTTCAAAAACGCCGTCGGCAATTTCGAGGACCGATACGTCGAAGGTTCCTCCACCGAGGTCGAAGACCAAGACGGTCTGCTCGGCCGGACCTTTGTCAAGTCCGTACGCCAGGGCGGCGGCCGTCGGCTCATTAACAATGCGCAGTACTTCGAGCCCGGCGATCTGGCCGGCCTCTTTAGTGGCGGTGCGCTGAGCGTCGTCGAAGTACGCCGGAACCGTGATGACGGCCTGGGTAACCGAGTCACCGAGGTACGCCTCGGCGTCGCGCTTCAGTTTCTGCAAAATGCGCGCGGAGATCTCTTGGGCGGTGTACTTGGTGCCATCAATATCGATGTTCCAGTTGGTGCCCATGTGGCGCTTCACCGAGCGAATGGTGCGATCGGGGTTGGTAATGGCTTGGCGCTTGGCGACCTCGCCGACTAGTACCTCGCCGGTCTTTGAAAAACCCACGACCGACGGGGTCGTGCGGCCGCCCTCGGCGTTAGGGATAACGACCGGCTCGCCTGCTTCTAAAACGCTGACGACCGAGTTGGTTGTTCCGAGGTCGATTCCGACTGCCTTAGCCATGTGGGACTCAAGTTTGTATAGTGATGCAAGAGCTCCTGCCCTTCGGATAGTCCGAGGGCGGGGCCAAAGACACAAGGAGTCCCACATGGCTAAGGCAGTCGGAATCGACCTCGGAACAACCAACTCGGTCGTCAGCGTTTTAGAAGCAGGTGAGCCGGTCGTTATCCCTAACGCCGAGGGCGGTCGAACGACCCCGTCGGTCGTGGGTTTTTCAAAGACCGGCGAAGTACTAGTGGGCGAGGTCGCTAAGCGCCAAGCCATTACCAACCCCGATCGCACCATTCGTTCGGTGAAGCGCCACATGGGCACCAACTGGAACATCGATATTGATGGCACCAAGTACACCGCCCAAGAGATCTCCGCGCGCATTTTG
>JANXTQ010000198.1 GCA_025352305.1 Actinomycetes bacterium | reverse complement strand
CGCATCAAACATTGAGGCCGACTCCACGATTCCACGTTAAAGGGTGCGAGCGCCTGATCTAGACTGTCAACACTCGCTTCGGCGAAAGTGCGGGTGTAGCTCAATGGTAGAGTCCCAGATTTCCAATCTGGCTGTGCGGGTTCGATCCCCGTCACCCGCTCCAAAACAACACGGGCGCCCCACTGTGGGCGCCCGTTTTGTTCGTCTAAAACTCGATCTCAGCCGGCTTTACCCGGTGCAATCAGTCTCGTTGACGTTGCGCGCATTCCCGAACAAACAGTCATGGGCAACTTTTTGTACGTGGTGGAGACAAAACCCGGCAGACCCACGATTAATCCATCGGCGTCAACGACGTGACAGTTAGCCAACGACGTGTAGATGGAGTCGGTAAAGATTGTGCTTACTGACTTATTGGTCGCGAGCAAGTGACGCGCGGCCATTTCACCCATCGACAGGTTCTGGGCAAACGGCGCTACCGCGACGTGTTTCTTTCCGTTCACCGCTCGTAACACCGGCACACCCCACAGGTAACACGGAGATCCGTGATTGGTAAAAATAATCGGCGTCGTCGTTCGCATCAGTTCGGGACCGAAAGACATTTTGCTCACACCGGTCGACACCGAAATCTGAGCATTCAGACACGATGCGGGAGCCGAGCTCTTCGCGGGAAGTGACGATCCGCTGGCAGCCAGCGAGATCGTTGTTGCTCCCATTGCCGCCACCACGCTGGCCGCGGCAATGCGTAAATTCAGTGATTTTCTCATGAGCGCTCCTTCTCACTCACTCACTGTCGCCACAGCAAGTGGACTTACAGGTCAGTTAGTTCTCTGAGGAGAGCTGCGATTAATCCATCGGGATTTCGTAATGACTCGGAATCATCCACTGCCTGAGCGTTTCCAGTTTGTTGAGCGGTCCACTCGGATCGCGAAAAGCACGACGCCCCGACCCAAAAGGATCGGGGCGTCGTCTACTGACTAGAACCGGCTTATGCCTTCTTGCCAGTTGCGAGGTCCCATCCACTGTGAACCACCGCTGAGGTGCTCTGGGGGTGATAGTCCATCTGAATCTTCGTAAAGTTGAAAGAAATCGACTCCACCGGACGTTCTCCTCCACTGGAACTCGTGCTGTACGAGGCAACATGCACCCTGCTGAACGTGATTACCAGGGTGTCGCCGGGGGCCGCACCGCTCGGCGGTGGCGGACTCAAAGTCAGAACCACTGTCGCCAGAGTCGCACCGGATGCACACGCCTGAAACAGCCCAGGCGACGCCGAATCGATTCTTCTGGTGATCGAAAATTCGTTGAACTTCACTTTGCCCGCACCTGCGCCTGACGACTGGCTCTGATAGGCACCCCACGACCACGAATCGATTGCGATCGATCCGGCCGCAAGTCCTGAACCGCCCTCGCCCTTGACGCCAGAAATAGCGAGCGACGTCGTTCCGCCACCGGTCAGTTCGTGGGGACTCGACGACGATGCCACGGCTACTGCTGAAGTCGTCGCGGCCAAAATGAGCGCGCTACTTCCAATAATGAAGGCGCGCAATCTTCCTGAGTGCGTGCGCCCTTTGGCTAATTCCATGTATTCCCCCCAGCATGAGGCGGACAGATAAGTCCGCGCCTGCACAGTACGCCACTCAATAACTAGAAAAGCGTCGCTTCCCAGCCCGGCATCGCTCGTCGGAAGTGGAAGAGATAATATACCGTTTGATCAGGTAAACCAAATTTTTACTGGGATATGCGAATTTCGCTTCACCTCTACATGAATGGTTAGTTCAATTGACTAACTGACAATTTGTTGCGATGTTCGTAGGGCATTGATGCGCGAACGGAAATCCTCTTCGGAGATATCTCCCGTGGCGAGTCGCATGCGAAGCGTGGCCTCGGCGCTGTCGTTTATCGGGGTATTCCGGTTGGAAAGAGGCAGATTGACACGAGACCCGTTCACGTAGCGCATAACTGCGTAGATCGCGGTGGCCACGATCGCGAAGAGCAACAGCACGAGAAGCGCGCAAAGAATTATGCGCCCCGGTCCGTTGAAATCTCCGTGTCCCCAACCTGGTCGTGGTCCATCTCGAAATCCCGGCATCAGCGTCCTCTCGTCACAATCAAATCTACGAGGACCAGCTCAATCATTGGCTAAGAATTGGGTAATTTCGCTCATCGCGGAGGGATCTTGAATGACAAAAAGATGCCCTCCTTCGTAGAACCGCAGCACACTATTCGTGATTTCGCCCGCGAGGGCCCTAACGCTCGTGGGCGACGCCATCTCGTCGTATAGGCCGCCCGCAACGAAAGTGGGAGCGTGAATATTGCCGAGTCGTTCAAAACAGTCGTGGCGTGAACGAGCATCGATCTGACGACGAGCTCCTTCGATCTGTTCGCTGCTCGGTGAGTCTTTCGCTGCTCGTTCTCGGTACTCCACTAGACGCTGATCCTGCGGATGTTGTGACAGCCACTCGTCACTAAATCTCGCGTCGATCAGTCGACGGGACTGTTGACGGCGCGCCTCGGGTGAAAGTTCGTGAAGCGTGTGCAGCGCAAAACTGGATCCGCCCGCGCCACCCGGCGACGTGCACAACAGGGCCATGCGCTCTACGCGCTCGGGCCACGTAACGGCGAACTCCTGAGCCACCATTCCACCGAAGCTGATTGCAAACACTCGCGCTCGCTCCCAGCGAAGGTGATCGAGAAGTGCTCGTGCGTCGTTGGCGTAGTCGCTCATTTCGTACGGCGCGGCGCTCGAACCAATACCCGTTTGACCGAGTCCGCGCTGATCGTGGACCGCGACTAAAAAGTGCTCGGCCAATTGATCAATGAGGATTTTTGACGTTGATATGGTCGCACCGGATCCGTTCAAGAACAGCAGCGGTGGCCCGTCGCCACTCACTTCGTAGTAGATCTCGAGGCCGCTCGAGAGAAAGGTGGGCACGCACTTAACGCTAGGACGTCACTGAACTATCTTCAAAACGGCAACTGCGGGGCATCGAGCAGAGCCGAACCAACGAGTTTTGATCCTTTTCTCGCCGAGCTCGGATAAATGAGCTCGGGGCGAAAAGAACGGTCCTTCAACTCCCCCGCTCGTCCGCCACGGACTTCTACCCATTCGTCACCCGTCGCGACGTTCCTCACGAAGGCAACGAAGCAGTAGAGGTTGCGGCGTTCTTTATCGGAGTCAATGATCACCGAATCGCCAACGTGCAGTCCGCACCACGAATCTCGTCGTTCTAGATTTCCCCGAGAACCGTTTCTCGTCGTTCGCGCCACGAAGCAGTTCTAGTCGCTGGGTGAGGACCGCTGGAACGTCACAGTTGTCTTCTACCGTAGGACCGTGAGTTTCTCCCAGCCGTTGCCCTTGGCACTGTCCCCGTCGCGACTCAGTGATTTTCAAAGTTGTCCGCGCCGCTTTCAACACGCGTCGGTGGAACGAATTGCTCAGCCGGCGACGTACGCCACCGCCAAGGGAAATGTCGTGCACCACATTTTCGAGCAACTGTTTTTGCAAGAGGGACCACTACGAACATTGGAGTTTGCTCGCAGCCAGATTTCACTAGCGGAGGCGAAGGTCCTAAACGAACAGGTGTGCGAGGAGATTGGTCTGAACGACACCACCCGAGAGAAACTCCGTCGCGAAGTAGACACCATCCTCGATCGTTACTTTCACATGGAAGATCCCACGAAAGTTGTTCACGAAGGCGTGGAACTGCGCATCAACACCACGATTGACGGGGTGCCAATGCTGGGCATTCTTGATCGCCTCGACCGTGGTGACGATGGAGAACTCACCATTGTTGACTACAAGACGGGGTCGCTGCCGAATCGCAACTACGACACGCAGACTTTCGCCAACGCGGATCTCTACGCCGCACTGTGTGAACACGAACTCGGACAACAGCCAAAAACGATACGGCTGCTCTACGTTGCACACGGCGAGGCAATCGAACGCACCGTTACGACGCCGGTGGTGGTGGCTCGACGCAACGCGGCCGTCACGGCGTGGAATCGAATCACGACCTACTACAACGAGGGTGACTTTCCCGCCACGCCCTCTAAGAGTGCGTGCCGCTTCTGCGCATTTAAACAACAGTGCTCCGCCAATGGCGTGGCCGTCGTGCATTAAGCACGGCCACGATCTCTTAGGGTCCGTTCATGGTCATTACGTCGTTTGCCATTTCCTTTGATTACCGATGTCCTTTTGCCAACATTCTTCATCAGCACCTGGTGGCCTCACTGCGTGACGGCGAAGTGTTTGACGTCGAGTTCGTTCCGTGGACCTTGAGCCAAGCCCATCGAGCTGAGGGTGGGCTCGACGTATGGGACGACCCGGCAAAATACGATCAGTTAGTCGCGCTCGCCGCGGGCGTTTCTGTGCGCGACCAACAGCCGGAGAAATTCTTGGACGCTCACGTCGCGCTATTTTCCGCACGACACCGTGACGGAGTTCGACTCGCGACGCTCGAAGAAGTAACGGCGGTCTTGGAATCAGTCGACGTGGATATCGAGCAACTCACTGCGGACCTGGCGTCGACTCGCCCGTGGCGAACTATTGGCGACAGCTACCGACGCTTTGAACGCTACGAGGCGTTTGGCGTTCCTACGGTCGTGGTGGGTGACAGCGCCGTCTTCGTTCGTTATATGGAGGGTCCCAACGGTGACGCTTCGGTTTCCACGGATCTGATTGAGTCCATCATCAGCATGGTGGTACATCAACCGGCGCTCAATGAGTTCAAGCACACTCGCCTGAGCGCGTAACAACAAGAACCGCCCGACGCGACGGATTTAGGCTCGACGAGCCAGTTCACTCAACAGATCAAGGGTGGCGTCAATTTCTTCGGCGTTGCCACTCGGATTTGCGGAGAACTCGGTCGCTCCGGCTTCTCCTAATTGACCAATCATTTCGGTGACTTGTTCGCGTGAACCAATCATCGCAACGTCGGCCGGAGTGGGTGCACCCTCGCGGTCCATCATTGCGCGGTAGCTCGGAAGAGTTCCGTAGACCGCGAGTGCTTCATTGGTTCGCTCTCGCGCTCCGCTGACGTCGCTCGTCACGGTGATGGGAAGTGCCGCCACAATGCGTGGCGCCGGCTTACCCGCTTCGAGCGCCGCGGCGCAGATCGTCGGGGCCACGTGGCTCTTGATTGTCTGGGGCCCCGTGAGCCACAGGCACGTTCCATCAGCCAGTCGACCCGTGGCACGCAGCATCACCGGTCCGAGTGCCGCGACCAGCAAACTCGGCGTACGCACGTGTTTTGGTCCTACGGCTCCCGGCGACGTCATTGACACTCGTTCGCCCTTGACGCTCACTTTTTCTCCGCGCAACATGGGAGCAAGTGCGTCGAGGTACTCGCGCATGTACTGAGCCGGCTTGTCAAAACTAATTCCCCACAAACCTTCAACAACGACCTGGTGACTGAGACCAATGCCGAGTGACAACGTGCCGCCAATGGCCTCTTGAACGGTGCGCGCTTGAGCGGCCAACATGGACGGGTGACGCGGCTGAATGGGAACGACCGCGGTTCCGAGGTTCAGGTCCGTAAGTTCTCGGCCCACTATTGACAGCACGGTCAACGTATCGGGTCCAAAGATCTGTGAGGCCCACAAATTTGTCAAACCGCGATCACGCAGTGATCGAGCCTGCTCGATGGAGTGTTCAATACTGCGCGTTGTGTCGAGTCCACACGAAATAATCATGGTGCCTTCCCTGTTGTGACCGGTAACGTCGCAGTCGTGGCGAAGGTTACCGAACTGAGCGAGCCGCCGTCGCTCGGAGTTATTGGAGCCGGTCAGCTCGCGCGCATGATGGCCGAGAGCGCGAGCGAACTCGGAATTGATGTGGTCGTACTCGCCTCGTCACCCGACGACTCGGCCTGCAAGACAGCCAGCCGAGTGATTGTTGGTGACCCCCACGACGGCGAGCGCCTGATTGAACTGGCCAATAGTGTCGATGCGCTCACTTTGGATCACGAGCTGGTCGATCTCGACGTGCTCGAGTGGCTCGAGGCACGTGAGGTGCCCCTTCATCCGTCGCCTCGCGCTGTCAAGTTTGCGGCCAACAAAAGCTTTCAACGCGAGCAGTTCGCTGCGGCGGGCATTGCGACGCCCCGGTACCGCGTCTTAAAAAAATGGAGCGGCGCGGAGTTCGACGAATTTGCCGCCAGCGTCACGGGCATTCCGGTCATCAAAGCGTCCAGCGGGGGCTACGACGGTCGAGGCGTGGCATTTCCTTCATCCCTCGAACACGCTCGAGAACTCGCCGAACTGTGGTCCAGTGACGCAGAGGTGCTGCTCGAAGAGCGACTCGAACTGCTCGGCGAAATTGCGGCATTGATCGTCACGTCGTCGAACGGGCAGCGAAAGACCTGGCCGCTGGTGCGCACACTGCAGCACGACGCAATGTGCTCTGAAGTGCAGTTTCCCTGCGGTCTGAGCGATCAACAAATTTCCGAGGCGCAAGCGCTCGCCAACCACGTGGCGACCGTGGTGGACGCGGTAGGTGTCTTGGCGGTGGAGATGTTCGTAACCACTTCGGGTATCTACGTCAACGAAGTCGCCACGCGACCGCACAATTCGGGTCACTGGACAATTGAGGGGTCAGTGACGAGTCAGTTCGAAAACCACGTACGAGCGGTGTTAGGACTCCCCCTCGGTGACACCGACGTCACCGCTGGCGCCGTCGTGATGGTCAATGTCGTTGGATCCTCACAGCGCGCAGATATGAGTCGAGCACTAGCGGTTCCTGGGGCGCACGTTCATGACTACGGCAAGCAGTGGCGGCCACAGAGAAAACTCGGGCACGTCACCGCTCTCGGAAACGATCTCGCGGGCACTCGCGTGCGAGCATGGGAGGCGGCCGAAGCGCTCGGTACCAGTGCCACAAAGGAGCCAGGTGAGTAACGCACTCGTTGGAATTGTCATGGGGAGTTCGTCGGACCTCGACGTCATGAATGAAGCGGCGACGATGCTCGAGCGATTCCACATCACTCATGAGGTCCATGTTCTGTCCGCACACCGTACGCCCGAGGACATGTTGCAGTACGCGCGAAGCGCCCGTGAGCGTTCGCTGCGCGTCATCATTGCGGGAGCCGGCGGCGCCGCGCACTTGCCGGGAATGATTGCCTCGATGACGACGTTGCCGGTTATTGGAGTGCCCGTTGCGCTCGCGCGACTCGACGGACTGGACTCGCTGTTGTCCATTGTTCAGATGCCCCGCGGCGTGCCGGTCGCGACCGTCGCCATCAACGGCGCCGCGAACGCGGCGCTCTTGGCGGCCCGGATCTTGGCGACCAACGACGAACAACTCACGACTGCGCTCGAGAGTTACCGAGGCGAGTTGTCGGACCAAGCACGCCAACAAGATGCCGATTTACCGCGATCGTGAGTGACCTTTTGGGCCGCCTGGGTCGAGAGGCACAGCGCGGCGTACTGGTGAGTGCGTCCGACGCCGGACTGTGTTACTCCATTAACGAAGGCGTGCGGCGTGCGCTGAGTGCGCAACTGGTGAGTGGAGCGTCACTGTTAGTCGTCGCGCCCTTTGCGCGAGAGGCCGTGCATCGTCTCGGCGCCCGCCTCGGAATTCAACTCGCTCTTTCCAGTGAACACGAACTACTCGAAATTCGACCCGTCACGCACTCGCCATCGTTACTGGGCGGGCGCGGCGGCTTTCCCGTTAGTGCCGATGACGCCGCCGAGCACGCGGACCCCGACGAAGTTCATCGGGAGTTTCGAGCGCAAATTGAACGCGCAAAAGTTCTCGGTGTTGAGCCGAGTTTTCTCGCCACCCACGACGACGTCGTGGCCCGCCAACTGGCCCTCTTCGACGTCTTTTTGGATTTAGCCGAGGAGTACGAACTGCCCATTCGTCACGGCTACGACTTTGCCTCGAGTGGCCTCGACGCAGCGGCTCTCGCTCGCGACCGCGGTCATTTTGTGGCGGCTCGAACGCTGAACTGGTCGGCGGACTCGAGTGTCAGTTGGGACGAACTGCTCGACGCTCTGCCCGAAGGGGTCAGTGAGGTCATTGTCTCTCCGTCGGTGCCCGGAGACGAGGCGGCGGCGGTACTCTCCGACGCCGAACGCCGAGTGCGAACCTTGGAACTACTTGAAAGCGTCCAACCCCGCGCCGCGGCCCAACGTCACAACGTGGAGTGGCTTGATTGGAACGACATAAGGTCCGCGTAAATCTGTTCTCCGCGACACGGTCCGCGCCCATAGGCTGAGTAGCAATCCAAGGAGGATGCACAATGGGTGTGTGGAAGCGATTTACAACGATTGTTCAAGCTAAATCGAACGCCGCGCTCGACCGAGCGGAAGATCCCCGCCAGACGCTGGATCTCTCGTACGAGCAGCAGTTGGAAAACGTCACCAAAGTTCGCCGCGCTCTCGCGGACGTCGCCACCGCGCGCAAGCGTCTCGAAATTCAGGCCGTTCAGCTAAAGGCCCAGGGCGACAAACTGTCCGATCAGGCCAAGGCCGCCCTGCAACAGAACAACGAATCGCTGGCCCGTGAGGCACTCTCACGCCGCGAGGCGATTGTCGCGCAGCTAAAGGACCTCGACACTCAGCACGCGAGCGTCCAAGAGCAGGAGCAAAAACTCACCGCTACGGTGGAAAAGCTCTCCGCCCAGGTGGAAGCGTTTCGTACGCGCAAGGAGACCATCAAGGCGACCTATACGGCCGCTGAAGCACAGACGCACATCAACGAGGCCGTATCGGGAATCTCTGGCTCGATGAATGATGCCGGTGCCGCGATGCAGCGCGCTCAGGACAAAGTCGCCTCCATGCAGGCGCGCAGCGGTGCTCTCGATGAACTGCTGAGTTCCGGAGCACTGACGGATCTCACGTCGAGCACCGATGACATTCAACGACAGTTGGACCAGGTGTCCAACCAGTCCAATGTCGACGCACAACTCGCCGCGCTCAAGGCAGAGATCTCCTCGTCGCCCGCGCCGGAACTCGGCGAATCAGCCGCGGCGTCGGGGGATCACAGCTAGTTATGTCGAGAGCTAAAAATATTGAGACTGATCGGGGCTTAACGTCACGAATGTTCCTCACGGGTCTCGCGCTCGTCGTGTTGTGGAGCGTTGTGTCGGGAATCTTGATCGCCGTTGGCGTTTCGTACGTCGCCGTTGTCGTGATCATGTTCGCGGTGATCTTTGGCCAGTACTGGTTCTCCGACAAGATCGCCATGTTTTCCATGCAGGCCAAAGAAGTCACGCCCGCTGAGGAACCCGCACTTCACGCCATGGTTGACCGCCTGTGCGCCTTAGCGGGCATGGCAAAGCCACGAGTTGGAATCGCCGAGACGGACGTTCCGAACGCGTTCGCGACTGGTCGCAATCCCAAGGCCGCGGTTATTTGTGCCACGCGTGGAATCATGCGTCGACTCCCCGACGAAGAACTCGAAGCCGTCCTCGCACACGAACTGAGCCACGTCGCTCACCGCGATGTCGCCATCATGACGGTCGCCTCATCGGTCGGCATGATTGCGGGCCTCGTCAGTCGAATGGCGATGTGGGGAATGATGCTCGGTGGTGGTGGCGACTCGAGAGACGGCGAGAACCTAGTCGCCGTCGAGTTGATCACGATGATTGTTTCCATGCTGATCTACGCCGTTAGTTTTTTACTGACGATGTCACTGTCTCGATACCGAGAACTCGCTGCCGACCGCTCCGGCGCCATTCTCATCGGTAAGCCGTCAGTTCTGGCGAGTGCGTTGGTTCGAATCAATGGAGACATGGGCAAAATTCCAACCAGGGATCTGCGCAAAGTCGAGGGCATGAATGCGTTCTTCTTTACTCCCGCGTTTTCCAAAGGTTCCCTGGCGTCATTACTGTCGACCCATCCGTCAATTGAGCGTCGCCTCGAACAGCTCTCCGAACTGGATCGCCAACTCAACGGCCAGCACTAGATGGGACTCCTCGATGCGCTGCGAGGAAAGACCAAGCAGGTTGCTCCCAATTTGGACAATCTTTTTGCGCTTCCATCGGCGGCAATCACCCTCGAAACGGAGTTGGACCTTGTCTCCAGTGGACAGGCGGGGCTGTGCTTTAAGGCCGGTGCGGGATCGTCGTCGAGCGCTACGAACGATGAACTGCGAACTCTCTTGGACTTCGACGCCGCGGACACCTCGGTTCAGCTCAGTACTGACGACCTGGGTTTCAGCTGGCTCGTCATAAGTGGCGACGACCTCGGAACGCTCGTGACGCGAATTCACGGAGCTGATTCGACTTTGGTCGACAACGGCTTCGGTCCTCGCCTACTCTGCGCGGTCTTTGGATTCACCGCGAAGGTTCCGTCGGGCGACGGTGACGTCCGACTGGTCTATCTGATGAAACAGGGAACTTTTTATCCCTTCGCTCCGCGAGACGGCCAACGTCGCGACAATGAGTTGGAGCTTCGCATCCAGTCGTTTCTCGGCACCGATTTGCCGATGGAAAAAGACCTCACCCGTTGGATGGCCCTATGGGGACTACCCGTTAAGTAGTTTCATCCGCTCGGATGGTCATTCGGACACCAACTCGCTTGCGCGGGAAAGAACGGCAGTTTTTCCTGCGGCCAATTTCCGAGCCACCAACCGCTGCGCGGCGCCGAGAGATGAAGTTGTGCCGCCACGTCGTAGGCCAACGCGGCGCCGTAGAGTTCGGTGCCCACGGGGCATAGGTGAACTCCGTCAATCATGTGCACGCGTTGCCACGTCGATGTCGCGGCAGTCGAATCACTCGGGGGCGCCAGCCATCCCGCGTAGCGCCCCTTCAGCTGAACGGCTCGGCCAATGGGAAAGTACTCAGCGTGTCCGGGAAATTGAGCGACCGTGGCCAACGCCGCTTTTCGCCACGCAATGTTGGCTCTCATGAAACCCGCCTCCCAGCGAACTTCACGAGCGCCGGTGTATCCGAGATACGACGGCGAGTGAGCAAAAGGCGTGGACGCAAAGATGACATCTTCGACACCCTTGTGGCGAAGTAGCGCGGTGAAGTCGTGAACATTTTGGCGGTACATCTCGGGGTGTCGAAGCGCCGTCAGTTCGTCGAAGGCATTGAGAAAAACCACGACCTTCGGATGGACCTGATCAACACGATCTAAAAAGTACGCCCAGCCGGACCGCTTTCTCAGCCCGTTGCCAACGAAGGCTTGGATCAACGGATGGATCTGCGGAATCGACGCCAGCGCGGCACGCAGTCCCGGTCCGGCGTAGTACGCCACGGAGTCACCCATCACCATGACCGGAATCTTGTTCGACGCGCTGTAGTGGCCCGCCGTGATCCAGTCGCGCGAGAGCGAACCGCGCACGTCTCCCGCTCCAATGGGTGGGCTGAGTGGCGCGTAGCGAGCGAGTTCACTGCGAAGCGAGGGAAGCGGGAAAAAGGCCGAGGAGGTCGAGAACATCACCACCGCGAGAGTGATGGCCGTTCCGCCCACGGCCACGGTTCGTCGAACGCGAAGGGGCCAGCGGCGCTCGCGAATTGGCTTTTCTAACAAGAAGTAACTGGTCAACGTCGCCACGGTGATCAGCCCGAGTCGCAGCAGCAGAAGTTTTTTGCCACCCAGGTGCACGGTCGCCGCGGTGACGTAAATGATGATGGGCCAGTGCCACAGGTACACGCCGTAGCTGACTTGGCCAATCGCGCGCAGCGGTCTGAGCGAAAATGTTCGAGCGAGCCACGATCCCTCGACGCGCACCGACGCAATGACGCACGCGGCTCCCACGGCACAGAGCAAAAAGCCACCATCGAACATGAAATTCGTGGGCACCGCATTGCCCGGTAGCTGAGAGCGTGAACCCGCAAAGTAAAAAGCGAACAACAGTGCGCCGAGTGACAGCACACTCAGTGGATTGAGCCACCGGGCGCTCTGAGCGGTCGCCGGGCGTTCCACCACCCACCACGCGAGACCGGCACCCACGGCCAAGTCAAAAAGACGCGTGAAGCTCGCGTTGTAAACGAAGTTGAGCGAG
>JANXTQ010000197.1 GCA_025352305.1 Actinomycetes bacterium | reverse complement strand
ATTGGCAGCGGCGTACCCCAAAAGCGGTCTCGCGATAGCGCCCAGTCGACATTGTTGTTCAGCCACTCACCGAATCGGCCATCTTTGATGTGCGCGGGGTGCCAATCAATCTTTTGGTTCTCCGCGCTCATTTGCTCTTTGAACTGACTCGTTGCGATGTACCAACTGGGCTTGCCCCAGTAAATCAACACGGTGTTGCATCGCCAACAGTGCGGCAGAGAGTGTTCGTAGTCAAAGCGGCGAAGCAACGTTCCGCGACGCTCGAGCTCGTCATTGATTTCGTGGTTTGCTTGACGAACGGGCACTCCGCTCAGCCACGCCACTTCAGCGTTGAAGCACCCATCAGGTCCAACGGGATTGACGGTGGGCAAAGAGTTCTCTTTGGCGACTTGACGGTCGATCTCTCCAAAGGCCGGCGCTTGGTGCACGAGTCCGGTGCCGTCGTCCGTCGTGACGTAGTTCGCCGCGACGACGTAACAACTGTCAACGCCACTCGGAAGTTTGACGTCATCAAATGGTCGTTCATAGTGAATGCCCACCAACAATGAACCGGGAAAACGAGCGCTGATGACGGCCTCGTCACCAAATACGGAGCCGACCAGCGCCTCGGCGACCACGTTTCCGTTGACGAGGGCGTAGGTCACGTCCGGATTAACGGCGACCGCCACGTTGCTAAGCAGCGTCCACGGCGTTGTAGTCCATACCGCCAAATGCGTCGCACCAGCGAGCTCGTTCGGCAACGACGCTTCGTTAATAGCCATGCGGACGTAGCAGCTCTCGTCGACTTCGTCGTAGTAAACGCCGGGCTGGCCCAATTCGTGACTGGACAGGCTCGTTCCACAACGCGGACAGTAAGGAATGACTTTGAGATCTTCGTAGAGCAGTCCGCGGTTGAACAACTGTTGCAGTTGCCACCACACCGATTCGACATAACTCGTATGAAAGGTGAAGTACGCGGTGTCCGTATCGACCCAGTAGCCAATTCGCTCGGTGAGTCGCTCGAACTCGCCCACGTAGGTCATCACCGACTCTTTACACAGCCGCGTGAACTCCGCAATTCCTACTTCTTCTTCAATTGCTTTTTTGCCGGAAATACCGAGACGCTTTTCAACCTCAACTTCAACCGGCAGGCCGTGGGTATCCCATCCGGCGCGTCGAGCGACGTAGTGACCGCGCATGGTTTGGTAGCGACAGAACAGATCTTTATAAACCCGCGCCCACACGTGGTGCAGTCCCGGCTTGCCGTTGGCGGTCGGCGGTCCTTCATAAAAGACCCACGCGGGCGCATCGCGGCGCTGATCCATGGATCGCTCGAAGATTCGTTGCTCGCGCCACCGCACGAGTTCAGCCTGCTCGACCGTGACGAAATCAATGTCGGCGCTGACGGGGCGAAACACGGCTACTCCTTCGATGTTTCCGCCCAACTGTACTAGTGCAACGCGAGTCGAGAACATTGCAATCCTCGTACGATGAGGCGATGCACTTTGAGATCGGGGCCGAAGCGGTCGACTCGCCCGGTGCGCAATCAATCATTAACGCCGCCCAAGATGAACTGGACCGTCGTTACGGTCTCGACGACACCGATCAAGGGCATCTGCACGACGAAGATATGGTCCCTCCGCGTGGAGCGTTCATCGTGGCGCGCTGTGAGGGACATCTAGCCGGCGGAGTGGCCGTTCGATCGATTGGTCTGAAGGAACATCACTACGGCGAAATCAAACGGCTGTGGGTCCGCCCGGATTTAAGAAGAAGTGGTGTCGCGGCACTCATGATGGGTGCCATTGAAGACACCTCGCGCCAGCTGGGTTTAGTACAGCTCTATTTAGAGACGGGCTCACTGCAGCCCGAAGCCCACGCTTTTTACCTGAAAACCGGTTGGCAGCGAGTCGACGCGTTTCCCGACGGAGCGTGGAGCTACCCCCAAGGTCTTAAATTCACCAAAGTGCTCTAGGCGGTTGGCGTTGGCTCAATCGCTGCGACCAAGGATTCGAGGTGCGTGATGATATTGGTGATCGCCCCGTCTTGGGCTTCGAGGTGCGACTGAATCGCCCGAGCTTCGGCGAGTACCGCCTCGGCGTCCTTGTAGGTCTCTTCGGACCGTTTGTCGGCGGCGGCGGCTTGAATATTTTGGCCCACGATGATGATCGGCAAAAGTACCAACTGCAAGAAACTGCTCGATATCCACACGACGACATAAAACGTGCCTTGTTTAATGGCCGACGGCAGAGCGAACAGGGCAATAAAACCAAACAGGTACGCGCACCACATGGTGCCAACGATCAATGTGACGCGCAGTCCTACCCGTGCGTTGAAACGTGTCAGGCCACTGGCCTGGTCGACCTTTCGCAAGTCGGCAGTCTTGATGGGGCTGCCCTTAGCCAACTCGTCCGCTCGAGGATGCTGCGCGTAGTCAAAGATTTTGTCCACGGAGGAATCTTCACACCCCGAACTCACTCAATGGGTTATTTAGCGAGCGAAGCGCTCATCGAGCCACGTCTCAGTCAGATCACTCAGCGAGTGAAGCGTTAGGTCGGCAATTGCGAACGCCGCGTCGCCTCTCTCTTCGGCCACCGGCACGGCTATGCAGCACATCCGAGCGGCCTTGGCGGCGAGTACTCCGGCCGCCGAATCTTCGAGAACGAGACAGTCCGTTGGCTGAACGCCGAGGCGTGCTGCAGCAGTCAGAAAAACGGCTGGATGGGGTTTGCCGTAGGTCTCGTCGGCCGCCGAGGCCACCAACTCAAAGCGGTCGCGCAAGGAGAAGTGAGCGAGGCAACGCTCTATCAGTGCGGTGGGCGTCGAACTCGCGAGTGCGACGCGTCCGCGCTCGCTCAAAAGATCAATCGCTCGACGTGCACCGTCGAGCAGTCGACCCTCACTTTCGACGAGGTCGCCCACCCGTTGAAGAATCTCTTCGACAACTTTTTCCTGGCTCGGCCCACTCCAGGGAGCGACGCTGTACCAGTACTGCACGACTTCGGCCACGAACATGCCCTTGGTCGTGCGCGTAGCGCCGGTTGAAATCGGAACTCCGAGCGCCCCCAGAATCTCGAGCTCGGCTTTCTGCCAGAGAATCTCGGAGTCGATCAGTAAACCGTCCATATCAAACAAGGTGGCGCGAAGTGGCATCGCATCACTGTGGCACAGCAACGCGAGCGCTTGGTCAGTACCCTTGAAAAGTGCTGCATATTGAGCCGCTGTCGGCGGGAACCGTGGACGCTGTAGTCGCACGCGTTGTCACCAATCAGGTCGCGGTCAATCAACGTCACCCCTTGATCTGCGCGAACGTCGATGCAACGCAACTTCGCGAAGCGTTGATGAGCCACACCGCGGCCGTGGCCGTGGCGCGCGACGGTGACGACGTACTCGGACATCTGCGCGGAACCGTTGTGGGCTCTGATCCCGACGGTTCCTCGGTGTGGGTCGGACCCGACTCCGTCAGCTTTGACGATGCTGTAACGGTTGAAGAGCTCTATGGCGTTCAGGCTGCCAACTGGTTGGAACAAGGCGCCTCTCGCCAGTTCGTGTGGACTCCTTACGACGACTGTGCTCCGTGGTTAGACCTCGGCTTTGCGTACGTGCATCAGCGTGGCGCGATCAAACTGAATAATCGGACACTCGCAGCGATGCCAGCGGGCTATCACGCTCGAATCGCCACCCGCGACGATCTTTTAGTGGCGCTGGAACTGGACGCCATCATGGACGACGAACAGCGAGCGTCTCCCAGTTTTCTCGTGACTCATAGTGACGCGCGTGCTGAGTGGAGCGAAACGTTGGACGACCCCCAGACCGTGCA
>JANXTQ010000156.1 GCA_025352305.1 Actinomycetes bacterium | reverse complement strand
GTCCAAAGGCGCCGAGCAAACTACGACGCTGCACTTCAGTCACCACGGTGGCGTTGGCCAAGTGCTCGAGGGCAGTCTTACCGGGGTCCAACTGTTCGTGTTCCTGAGCGAAGTAACCCATGGTGACGTTCGCGCCCAACTTCACTGATCCCGTTTTCGGCGTCTGGGTTCCCGCGAGGCAGCGCAGCAGTGAGGATTTGCCCGCACCGTTACGGCCCACAATGAGTACTCGATCTTCTCGTCGCAAAATGAGGTTCGCGTCACGCAGCACCGTGTTGTCGCCGTAGGTGACGCGCAGGTGTTCAACGGTCATCGGCACGTCGCCGCTGCGCGGCGGTGCCGGAAGCTTAAAGACGACCTTGCGCTCCTTCTTAGTGACCTCAATGCGTTCCTCACGCAGTCGTTCCACGCGGTGGTCCAAGACCTTGGCGAGACGAGCGCGCTTTTCGGTCTGACCGCGCATGGAGTCCGCTAATGACTTGAGGCGAGCAATGTCGGCGTCTTGACGTGACGCGGTCTTTTCCTCCGACAGTCGCGTGACCTCTTCTTGTTCTAGGAACTTGGAGTAGTTACCCTTGTACTCACGCATCTGGCCGTCACGGATCGCAATGACGCGGTCAATTGCTTTGTCGAGCAGGGGAAGGTCGTGGCTGATGACCAGGACCGAGCCGGGGAATCTCTCCAGTTCGTCAAAGAGCCAACGCTTGGCCGCCTTGTCGAGGTGGTTGGTGGGTTCGTCCAGCACCATGGTGTCGGGCGTCTCGTAGAGCACCCGCATCAAGTCGACGCGTCGACGCTGACCACCCGAGAGTGAACTCAGGTCTTCGAGCAGATACTCCTCTTCGAGACCGAGTCCGGCGGCCAAGCGCGCGACTTCGGACTCCGCTTCGTATCCCCCGCGATTCCTAAAGGTCTCTTCGAGTGAACTGAAGCGAGCGATGTTGTCCTCACTCGGATCCAGCGCCATGGCCTTTTGAGCGGCGTGCATCTGAGCGTCCAGCGAATCGAGTCCCCGTGCCGACAGCACGTGGCTGAGTCCAATCGGTTCTACGCCCAGTCCGCCTGGGACGGGTTCTTGAGGCAGGTGCGCCCAGTTGCCCTGGCGCGCGACAGATCCCGTGATACGCAAGTGTTCGGGGTTGTCGCCAATGAGCACCGAAAGCATCGTGGACTTCCCGGCGCCGTTTCGACCGACGATTCCGACCTTTTCGCCGTCGCCCACGGTGAAGCTGACCGGCTCCAAAATGCGCCGAGCGCCGATCTCAATTCCCAAATCACGAACGATCAACATTTAGTGTCCCGCACTTTCGGCCGCGGCGACCAACTCGTCACGAAACTGGGGGTGCGCGATTTTGGCCAAAGCGTGAGCTCGCTCACTAACGGTGAGACCGCGCAGATCGGCCGCACCGAACTCGGTGACAACGACTGCCGTGTGATGACGTGGCGTCGAAACAACGGCCCCGCTCGGCAGTTCGCTCACGATGCGACTAAACACTTCACCCTTTACCGTTGCGGTCGAGGCCATCGTGATGAGCGACACGGCGTCGAGCGAGAGTTCCGCGCCCGCCACAAAATCTTCGTGTCCACCTACGCCGGAGATCTGACGACCGTCAATGGTGTCGGCCACTACTTGGCCGTAGAGATCAACACTGATGGCGCCATTGATGGAAACGAAGTTGCGATTTTCCCCAATGATCGTTGGATCGTTGACCACGTGCACGGGGCCAAAGGCCACCTCTTCGTTGCCGTCTAGCCAGTCGTACATCGCGCGAGAACCGAGCGCGAAGGTAGTTACTGAGACTCCGTCGAAGATGCCCTTCGACTGGTTTCTAACTTTTCCCGATAGGTGCAGTTGAAAGAGGCCGTCGGTGAACATCTCTGAGTGAACACCGAAGGCGCCGAGCGGTCGCTGGGCCAAGGCCGCCGCCACGATTGACGGCACCGCGCCGATGCCGGTCTGCAGCGTCGCGTGGTCGTTTATGAACGTCGCCGCCACCGCCGCGACCGCTTCGTCGTCATTCGTGCTGGTGGCAACCGGTAACGCCACCGGCGCCTCGTTCGCCGCGACCAGGACGTCGATGTCGTCGACGTGGATCTCATTGGGATAACCCTCGAGTGCGCGAGTGCGCGGGAGTTGATCGCTGGTCTCAATAATGAGTAGTCGACGGGGATCACTACCCGCACGGCGAAGTTCGTCCGCGGTCGCGCCGTGATGAAGCGAGAGGTTCACGAACCCGCGGTAGTCGGCCGGGGCCGCCTGGGCCATCATCACTCGTGGCGCCAAGCGACGAAGAATCGGCGCAAACTGGCGAAACCCCGCCGGAACGTGCTGAATATCGGCGCCGCCGGCGCGTTGGATTCGCTCGGCCGGACCGAAGAAACCACAGCGATAGTGGACGTTTTTGTGATCGAACAGTTCGAATAGCCCGAGCATCAACGCTCCGCCGACGACGAGGTTCTCCCAATCCTGACGAAGCGAGAGAGCCTTTAGAAGTCCGTTCGGGTTGGCCGGGCCCAGCCCGAAACCAATGGTATCGATGGGTTTTATGAGAGCGGCCGCCTCCGTTGTGCTGAGAGATAGCGCCGTCACCTATCCATTCTTACCGATGAGCCTGCGCGCTATGTCACGATGACAGAGTGAGCGCACCACTGACGATTGAGATCTGGAGTGACGTCGTGTGTCCCTTCTGCGCCATTGGCGAAGCCCAGTTACGTATTGCGCTGAGTAATTTTGAGCACGCGGACGCGGCCGTCATTAGCTTTCACGCCTTTGAACTGGACGCGAGCGCGAAGGACTCCTACGACCTGCCAATTGCGGAACTGGTCGCTCGCAAGTACGGCTCGGACGTCGGGGCGGTTAAAGCGCATCAGCGACGGATGCAGGTCGACGCCGCAGCGATTGGCGTCGAGTTTGACTTTGACCGTGTTCGTCACAGCGGCACCTTTAACGCCCACCAACTCATTGCCCTCGCTCACGAACAAGCCCTCGAGGCACCAATGGTCGACCGTCTCTTTCGCGCATATTTCTCCGAGGGTGAGCTGCTCAGTGACCACGACACCTTGGTCCGCCTCGCCAGCGAGGTCGGCGTGACGGGCGCCGCGAGCGCACTTGAGTCTCAGCGATTCAGTGACGCGGTGCGCTCAGACGAAGACCGCGCCCTGGACCTCGGAGTCACCGGCGTGCCGGCGATCCTCATTGACCAAAAGTTCATGGTGATGGGCGCCCAAGGTCCCGACGTAATGCTCGAGACGTTGCGGCGCGCCTGGGCGAGGCGCAGTAACGCTTAGTGCTTCGCCGTCACACTGTTGGACGCAGCCGAGGTGCCCGGTCCCTTGGCGTTGGTGGCAGTGACTTTGAAGGTGTAGGACTTTCCGCCGGTTAAGCCCTTAACGGTGCAACTCAGCGCCGTCGTGGTGGAGCAGGACTTGGCGCCGGGGCTCGAAACCACCGTGTAACCCTTGATCGCGAGTCCGTTGGGATTGGCCACGAACCATGAGACCTTGGCGGACTTAGACCCCGCTACGGCCGTCGGAGCAAAGCGCCACGTTGGCGGACCGGTCGGAGTGAAACTGACCGACATCGGTGAACTGTCCGACACACCAATGGCGTTAATCGCGGTGACGGTGACTCGGTACGAGGTTGCGTTCGAAAGGCCGGTGAGTGTGGCGGACGTCGCGGAGCCGGGAAAGGCCTGCTGAGCGGCCACTTTGTAGGGACCAGGTCCGGAGAAGGCCGTGACGACGTAGCCCGTGAGAGCCGAGCCATTGGAGTTGGCGCCACCGAGCGACACGTGAACAGCGCCGGACTGGGCGCTCACCGTGGGCACATGTGGTGCGCTCGGATACTGCGCTCCTGGCACCACCGGATTAGTCAACGACGATTCAATACTGTCGCCGAAGGCATTGGTCGCGTGCACGGTGAACTGATAGCGAACGGCGTTAGTTAGTCCGAAGAAAGTCGTCGAGAGATGATTGCCCGGAACCGTCTGCTGCAGTAGCGGTCCTCCAACTAAGGAGTGGGCAGTCACGGTGTAACTGAGGATCGGACTGTCGGCTGACGGCGAGGCGGTCCAACTAATGGACGCGGAGTTGTTGGCTGCTACCGCAAAGGGGCTCTGTTGGAGTTTCTCGAGCGCGCCGTCGTCCCAACTCATGAAGTAGTAAACCCCGGGAGTCGCACCCAGCACGGTCTGCTCAGGGGTTGAAGTCGTCGCCGCGAACTGAAAAGCGTTCTGACCCGCGGCATCCGTAATGTACATCGCGTTGTTTTGGAAGTCACCCCACAAGACATTTCCGTCGGCTAGCGGCAGTACGTTTTCAACGTAGTCGCCAATGGCGAAGGACGTTTGATTGGTGCCGTCGACATTCGCACGTACGCCTTCGCTCTTGTCATCGAGGTAGTAGTGGCCGGAGTGATCGAGCGCAAACCCATAACTGTTGTTGTTAGTGGAACTGACATTCGCATGGGTGCCATCAAGGTTCATCTCGGTTACGTATCCCGTGGTTTCGCTCTGCGCGTAGAGGTGGCCGAGTCCGTCGAAGGCCAAGCGACTCGCGCCGTGAGGGGCAATCGCCATCTGGACCCGATTCGTCCCGTCAGTTTTGATCGAGTAGATCGGTGATCCGACGACTTCGGATCCGTACCAGAGTCGTCCGTCGGGGCCCACGGCCACGCTCATCTGATAGCAGTTCGCCAACGTGGTCACCGGTGAACGGTTCAAGCCGGCCGTATTTGATCGCCACAACGTGCAGGTGTGCGACAGAGTCGTGGTGAAGTAGAGAGATCCGTTAAGAGAAGCGAGGGAGTACGCCCAGTCACCGATATTCGGCGTCAACTTAGTGACGACGGAGCCACCGTAGATTCCCGGCGCCGGCGGTAGGTTTCCAACAAAGGCGCCGGCCGGCACAATTGCCGCGAGGCTCGCCGTCAGTGCGGCACACGCAGCGACAACCACCCGATGAGAAGTCCTAAAAGCCACGGCTACTCCTTGTTAACGACAGTTCGTGACCCCAAGGTAGTGCCAAGTTCGTCGTAGTGCCGATCACGAGACGACGAACGCTCGTGTCGGAGGCCCTACGACTCGTCACTGGCCACAACTTCGGTGATCCCCGAAGCTCTTTGACGAGCATGAGCGCTAGTGACGATTAGTGCTTAGCCGTCACCTTGTTCGTTGCGGGCGAGGTGCGCGAACCCTTGGCGTTGGTGGCAGTAACTTTGAAGGTGTAGGACGTCCCACCGCTTAAGCCCTTCACGGTGCAGCTGAGCGCCGTTGTGGTGGAACAGGACTTGGCGCCCGGGGTCGAGAGCACCTTGTAGCCAGTAATAAACGAGCCGTTGTTGCTGGGCGTCGTCCACTTGACGGTCGCTGACTTGGAGCCCGCCACCGCCGTTGGAGTGGAGGACCACGTCGGAGGACCCGCGGGCACAAAACTCGCCGACATTGCAGAGCTGTCCGACACGCCAATGGCGTTAATGGCCGTCACCGTCACTCGATACGCCACTCCATTGTTCAGTCCGCCCAAGGTGGCCGAGGTGGCCGAACCGGTGACCGACTGCTGATCCGCAATTGCGTAGGGGCCGGTACCCGAATAGGCAGTAATGAGATAGCCCGTTATTGCAGAGCCGTTAGCGTTCGCGCCGGCGAGCGAGACCTTGACGGCACCGGACTGCGCCGTGACCTGAGGCACGTGCGGGGCGGAAGGAAACTGCGCTCCTGGGACTACGGGGTTGGTCAACGCCGAGTCCTCGCTGTCGCCGAAAATGTTGGTGGCGTAGACGCTGAACTGATACTGCTGCGCATTGGTGAGACCGTAAAAAGTTGTGGAGTGCTGACTGGGTGGCACCGTTGCCTGCAGTAGCGGTCCGCCGTTAAAGGGGTGTGCCGTGACGGTGTAACCGAGGAGCGGTGCGTCGCTCGAAGCTGACGGCGTCCAGCTCACCGTCGCCGAATTGTTGCCGGCCACGGCGAAGGGACTCTCTTGCAGCTTGTTGACATTGGCGTCGGACCAACTGACGTAGTAGTAGGTCCCCGGCGTTGAGGACGCAATGATCTGCTCAATGGAGTGGGTCGACGTCGACACCACGAAGTTGAAGGATCCAGTGGTGTCAGTGACGTAAGTCTTATTGCCGCCGTAGTCGCTCAAGAGCAGGTTTCCGTCGGCCAGCGCAAGGACCCCTTCAATATTGCTGCCCACCGGAAAAGAGGTCGTGTTCGTGCCGTCGACATTTTTGCGGTAGACGGTTGAGGAGCGGCTGAGCAGCATGTGTCCCGAGTGATCCAGTCCAAAACCGTACGCCTTGATTGAAATGGACACCAGTTGAGAGTGGGTGCCATCAAGATTCATCTCGGTCACGTCACCGGTGCTCTGAGACTCGACGTAAAGGTGGCCAAGTCCGTCAAAAACTAATCTGCTCGCTCCGTTCGTCGCGGTGGCCATGAAGCGCTTGTCCGTTCCATTGGGGTTGATGGAGTAGATCGACGCACCAGCCACTTCCGCCGCGTACCACAAGCGTCCGTCGGGACCCACCGCAACACTCATGAGAGTGCAGCCGAGCAAGGTGGTAACGACCGTGCGGTTTTGGCCATTCATGTCAGAGCGCCGCAGCGAGCACGTGTTTGTGCCCGAATCGGTGGTGGTGAAGTAGAGCGATCCGTTGAGCGACACCAGCGAATATCCCCAATTGCCGAGAGTGGGCGTCAACGCAGTCACGTTCGAACCTCCGGCAATGCCGGGGGCCGAGGGGACGGTGCCGATAAGTGCTCCTACCGGAGCGACCGCCGCGAGAGTCGCGGCGAATCCCGCACACGCTGCTACAAACATTCGCTTCGTTGTACTTATGTGCACGGCCACCCCTTAAATAACGACAGATCGTGGACCCAAGGTAGTGCCTCGTCGCCAGTTATGTCGACCAGCAGTGCTCGGACGGCTCGCGTCGCGCTAATCCTCGTCGTCGCTCGGAACGACGGCCGCCGTGGCGACGCTATGTCCGTCATCGAGGTTCATTACGCGCACCCCGGTGGCGTCACGGCCCTGACTGGAAATTTCGCGCACGGGCGTACGGATGAGTACGCCTCCGCTGGAGGCGAGCAGCACCTCATCGTGCAGCGACGCCATCGTCGCCGCGACAACGAAGCCGCGCGCCGCGGTGAGCTTGATGGCTCGCACGCCGAGTCCGCCGCGGCCCTGGCGATTAAAACGCTCCACTTTGACGCGCTTGCCAAATCCCGTGTCGGTAACGAGCAACAGGTCACTGTCGTCGCGCACTACGTCGAGCGAAATGGCGCGGTCGTCGCCCTTCAGCTTGATTCCGCGCACGCCGGTCGAGTCACGACCCATTTCACGGGCCTCGGACTCATTGAAACGAATCGCCATGCCGCGATAGGTGACGATCATCATCTCGTCACTGCCGCTCGTCGCCTGCACGCGTACGACCTCATCGCCGTCGCGCAGTTTGATGGCAATCCATCCCTCTCGACGTGATTTGTCGTACTCGGAGAAGGCCGTCTTTTTGACCGTGCCGTTGGCGGTCGCAAAGAGGAGGAACTTGTCCTTCGGAAAGTCCTTGGTCGAAACAATCGCCTGGATCTTCTCGCCAACCTGCAGATTTAGGAGATTGACGACGGCGGTTCCACGAGCGGTGCGCTCCTTCATGGGAATTTCGTGTCCGCGCAGGCGAAACACCCGTCCCTTGTTGGAGAACATCAGCAAGAACGCGTGCGTGGTGGTGTGAAGAATCTGATCGACGAAGTCGTCGTCCTTTAGCTTCGCGCCCTGCACGCCTCGA
>JANXTQ010000155.1 GCA_025352305.1 Actinomycetes bacterium | reverse complement strand
CTCGTAGCGGCCGGCATGGAGTTCATTGAGGGCGTGGGCTCGGACATCAAGCGCGACGGTTCCATTGAAGCGGCGTACCCGGGAACTCCGTTGCTCGCCGCGAAGTCGGTGTCGGACGCACTCGTGGATGTTGAGGCGAATCTTTCTAAAATTACCGTTCCGACGTTGTTGCTATCGAGCCGCGAGGATCACACGGTTCTGCCCGAAAACGGTGACGTTGTGGCCGCCGGCGTCTCGGGTCCGCTCGAGCGAATATTTCTCGAGAACTCGTATCACGTTGCCACGCTCGACAACGACGCTGACGTCATTGAGTCCGCGACCGTTGAGTTTTTGGCGCGAATTTTCAACCCATGAGTGCACTAACTCGTGAGGACGTCGCCAAGGTCGCTCGTCTAGCGCGCCTAAGTCTCAGCGACGAGGAACTCGACACGTTCACTGAACAACTCTCCAAGGTGTTAAAGCACGCCGAAGATCTCAACGCGCTGAATCTTGACGGCGTTCGCGCCACTGCGCACCCTTTCGGGCTGATCAACGTGGTGCGCGCGGACGTCGTGGGAGCGAGCATCGATCGTGAAGAAGTACTCGCTATGGCGCCGGACGCCGATGACGGCCGTTTTGCTGTCCCGAGAATCGTTGGCGAGGCACCGTGAAGAGTGCCACCGAGATCGCCGCGTCGGTGAACGCGGGCGCGCTCGCGGTCACGGAACTGGAAAGTTCTCTCGCCGTGATTGCCCAAAAAAACGAAGAACTGAACGTCTTTCTCTACGTAGATGAAGAGGGCGCTTACGCCGCGGCTCGAGCGGTGGACGAAAAGGTCGCTCGCGGCGAGTTCGCCGGTGTCCTCGCCGGTGTACCGGTCGCGCTGAAGGACAACATGTGCACCCGCGGAGTGCCGACGACCTGCTCGTCAAAGATTCTCGCCGGATGGAAACCGCCCTATAACGCCACCGTGGTCGATCGACTCCTGGCCGCGGGCGCGGTGCCGGTCGGGAAAACCAACTTGGACGAGTTCGCAATGGGTTCGTCGACGGAGAACTCCGCGTTCGGACCCACCAAGAATCCTCTCGACCCCACGCGCGTGCCGGGAGGATCCTCCGGCGGCTCAGCGGCGGCGGTCGCCGCAATGATGACGCCGATCAGCCTCGGCAGCGACACGGGAGGATCGATTCGTCAACCGGCCGCGCTGTGCGGGCTCGTCGGAGTTAAGGCCACCTACGGACTGGTCTCGCGATACGGACTCATTGCGTTTGCGAGTTCGCTCGATCAGATTGGACCGTTTGCTACGAACGTCACCGACGCAGCACTCGTCCTCGAAGCAATTTGCGGCCATGATGCCCGCGATTCGACGTCGTTGCCCGAAAGTGCGCCGTCTCTCGTCGCACACATCAACGACGGTGTCGCGGGTCAACGAGTCGGAATCGTTCGCGAGCTCATTGAAGGCTCCGATGACGACGTTGAACGCGCCGTTACCCGCGCGGCCGCCGTTCTTAGAGAAGCGGGCGCCGAACTCGTTGAGATGTCCATTCCGGAACTGAAACTGGGACTGAGTGCGTACTACTTGATTGCGCCGGCCGAAGCGTCGAGCAATTTGGCGCGTTACGACGGTGTTCGCTACGGGCTACGAATGGACGGCGTTGACGTCGCGGCCATGAACGAAGCCACCCGCACCGCCGGCTTTGGCGCTGAGGTGAAGCGGCGCATCATGCTCGGCACCTACGCGCTGAGCTCGGGTTACTACGACGAGTACTACGCCCAAGCACTCAAGGTACGAACGCAGATGATTGCTTCGTTCGCGCGCGCCTACGGCCAGGTCGACATGTTGATCGGAGCGACGACGCCGTCGGTGGCCTTTAAGTTCGGCACCAAGACGCAGGACCCGTTGGCCATGTACTTAAACGACGTCTTTACCATTCCAACCAATCTGTCCGGTGACGCCGCGGTGTCGATTCCCTTTGGAACGGGCGAGGAGAATCTGCCGATTGGAGTTCAGTTGCTGGGCCCCGGACGCTCCGAAGCACGCCTCTTGGCGGCGGGTCGGGTGCTGGAAATAGCTGAAGGCCGGTCATGAACGTTTTACACGACGGCTGGGAGATGGTCGTTGGACTCGAAGTTCACACGGAGCTAAAGACCCGAACGAAAATGTTCTGCGCCTGCGCCAATGAGTTTGGCGCTCAGCCCAACACTCAGGTCTGTCCGGTCTGTCTCGGGCTACCGGGGTCGCTGCCGGTTCTTAACGAGCGCGCGGTGGAACTAGCAATGGCCATTGGCATGGCACTTCACTGCACAATTGCGCCGTCGACCTTTCACCGCAAGAACTACTTCTATCCCGACATGCCCAAGGATTATCAAATTTCCCAGTACGACCAGCCGATTAATAGCGGGGGATATTTGGATCTGCCGGACGGATCGCACGTTTC
>JANXTQ010000111.1 GCA_025352305.1 Actinomycetes bacterium | reverse complement strand
CTCACGAGCGCCATTTTCTCGGTGAATTCGAGCAGCGTCTCATAGCGAGCCGCCGCCGACGCCAACTCTCCTAAGTTTTCGAGACGACTCTTTGCCTCGTCGGTCCCCTCGGCCAGAAGTTCGTCGCCGAGGCCGCTTTCTTGAACGATCGCGCGGATCATCTCGCCCGGGGCGAGGTCATTACTCATCGCGCGCAGTTGTTCCAATACGTAGGCGAACTGAGCGGCACCTTTCAGGGCGCGACCCGTCAGTCCCGCTCGTGCCGCGAAGTTCACCGACTCGGCAAAACTGAGTCCGTTAGCGGCAGCGAACGCGCCGAGTTTGGTTTGGGCCACGTCGCCGAGACCGCGCTTTGGTTCATTGATGACACGTCGAGCGGACGCCTCATCGCGCGGATTAACAATGAGCCGCGCGTACGCCAAGGCGTTCTTGATTTCTTTTCGTTCGTAGAAGCGTTGTCCCGAAATAACTCGGTACGGTACGTTCGCGCGCAGCATCTCTTCTTCGAGAACGCGACTTTGGGCGTTCGTTCGATAAAAGATGGCCATGGAACCCCAGCCGAGATCGTGGTCGTGGCGCAGTCGACGTAGCTCGCTGGCGACCCAGCGCGCCTCGTCGTACTCGTCACCCGCGCGGTACCGGCGAATCTTGTCTCCCACTTCGCCGTCAGTAAACAGTCGCTTCGGGTGGCGACTTTCATTTTTTTCAATGACGGCGTTGGCGGCGTCCAAGATCGTCTGAGTGGAACGAAAATTCTGTTCGAGCAGAACCGTCACCGCGTCAGGGAACCGGTCCGCGAAGAGCAAAATATTGCGCACGTCGGCGGCGCGGAAACGATAGATCGACTGATCGGAGTCGCCGACGACGCAGATATTTCGGTGCTCCTTGGCGAGCATCGTTACCAGTTCGTTCTGGACCAGGTTGGTGTCTTGAAACTCGTCCACCAAAATGTGCGTGAACCGTTGTTGATACTGAATAAGTAGTCCGTCGTCGGCGCGCAACATACGCACCGCGTTGACCAACAGATCGTCAAAGTCCATGGCGTTGGCCGCCAGCAGGCGCGCCGCGTAGATGCGGTAGATGTCAGAGATGCGAGCGCGGTGCGCGTCGGCGAGTCCGTGGCCCGCATTGGAGTATCGATCCGGCGAGAGCATCTCATTTTTTGCCGCCGATATGGCTCCGTAGACGCCGCGCGCGGGAAGTCGCTTGGTGTCGAGACCCAACTCTTTCATGATGCGTTCGACTAACGACTCGGCTTCACCGGCGTCATAAATCGTAAAGCCACGTTCGTAACCGAGCACGTCCGCGTGAGCGCGCAACATGCGCAGGCAGGCCGAGTGAAATGTCGCGACCCACATCCGATCCGCGTTATCGCCCACGAGTTCATTAACGCGTCGGCGCATCTCATCGGCGGCCTTGTTGGTGAAGGTAATCGCGAGGATCTCCCAGGGCTTCGCGTCGCCCGTAGCGAGCAGGTGCGCAATTCGACGCGTCAGAACTCGCGTTTTGCCCGATCCGGCGCCGGCCACAATGAGCAGCGGACCTCCCCGGTGTGTAACGGCGTCGCGTTGGGGCTGGGTGAGTCCTTCAAGTAGCCATCCCGCGTCACGGCGAGGACGCTCGGGCACGGGTTCTGCACCCCAGAGCGCTTCGTCGTTAAAGCGGCTGTTCACTCCCACTCAATGGTGCCCGGCGGCTTGCTCGTTACGTCGAGCGCTACGCGGTTGACACCTTCGACCTCGCGAATCAGGCGATTCGCAATTGTCTCAATCACGTCGTAGGGCAGGCGCGCCCAGTCCGCCGTCATGGCGTCATCGCTCGTGACGGCGCGAATAATGATGGGGTACGCGTACGTGCGACCGTCGCCCATGACGCCGACGGTGCGAACAGCGGGTAATACGGCGAAACTCTGCCACAGTTCGCGGTACAGACCGGCGCGCTTAATTTCATCCACCACGACGTGATCAGCGTTGCGCAATATTTCGGCCCGCTCGCGCGTTACTTCGCCCACAATTCGAACGGCCAGTCCCGGGCCCGGAAACGGTTGACGCCAAACAATTTCGGGAGGCAAGCCCAGTTCCTCGCCGACGTGGCGAACTTCATCTTTAAAGAGACTGCGCAACGGTTCAATTAATTCGAAACTGAGATCCTCAGGCAGTCCCCCCACGTTGTGGTGACTCTTGATGTTCGCCGCGTGACCGGATCCGGATTCAATGACGTCGGGGTACAGGGTCCCTTGGACCAAGAATCGCGGACCGTCTCCACCGGCGCCCAGATCACGCGCCACGGCTTCAAACTCACGGATGAACAACTCTCCAATGATCTTGCGTTTTCGTTCGGGGTCGGTGACTCCGGCGAGGGCGTCAAAAAATCGGTCCTGCGCTTTTACGTGAATGAGTTCGACGCCGAACTGACGAGTAAAGGTGTTCTCAATCTGCTCGCCCTCATTTATTCGCATGAGCCCGGTGTCGACAAAGACGCAGACCAACTGAGTGCCGATGGCCTTAGTGACCAGGGCCGCCGCGACCGCCGAGTCAACACCACCCGACAACGCGCAGAGAACTTTTTCCGATCCCACTTGGGCGCGAATGAGCGCTACTTGATCGTCAATAATCGAACTGTTGGTCCACGTCGAAGGCAGTTCGGCTACGTCGTGAAGAAACGTGCTCAGCAGCTCTTGGCCCCGCTCGGTATGAGCAACTTCGGGGTGAAACTGCACTGCGTAGATCCGACGAAGCGGATCCTCCATGACGGCGACCGGAGCCTCGGGCGACGACGCAGTGACGCTGAACCCTGGCGGAGCAACCGCGATGGCGTCGCCGTGACTCATCCATACGTCACCGGTGTCGGGCCACTGCGCAATCAAATGACTCGATCCAATGCGACGAAGGTCGGTTCGGCCGTATTCGCCGGCTCCCGTGCGCGCTACTTCTCCTCCGAGTTGTAGCGCCACGAGCTGTGCCCCGTAACAGATGCCGAGTATCGGAATCCCGAGTTCGTAGATCTCGGGGTCAAGAATCGGAGCCGGGTTTTCGTATACCGACTTCGGGCCGCCCGACAAGATGAGCGCCGAGGGGCCGCGACGACGAACCTCTTCAGCGCTGATCGTGTTGGGCACGATCTCTGAGTACACGTGAGCTTCGCGAACCCGACGAGCAATCAGTTGCGCGTACTGGGCTCCGAAGTCAACGACGAAGACAGTGGAGGTCAATGCCCCATGCCGACACCCTGGGCACGCTGAAGTTGCTTACCTTCAGTTTGCAGTGACGGTGCGAGCATCACTTCGGCTTTTTGAAACTCTTTGAGAGTCTCGTAACCACATATGGCCATAGAGGTGCGAAGGGCGCCGAAGAGGTTCATGCGACCGTCGTTTTCGTTAGCGGGGCCGAGCAGAATCTCCTTGAGGGATCCGCGAATCTCGGTCTTGACACGTGCTCCGCGCGGAAGCGTCGGATGAAACGTCGCCATTCCCCAGTGAAAACCGCGAGCCGGCGCTTCAATCGCACTCGACAGCGGCGAGCCAATCATGACCGCGTCAGCGCCGCATGCAATCGCCTTAGCAATGTCGCCGCCGCGACTCATTCCGCCGTCGGCGATGACGTGGACGTAGACACCGGTTTCGTCGAGGTGGCGCATGCGAGCTCCCGCGACGTCAGCAATTGCTGTCGCTTGAGGAACACCGATACCGAGGACTCCTCGGGTGGTGCAGGCGTTGCCCGGTCCCACTCCAACGAGCACGCCAACGGCGCCCGTGCGCATGAGGTGGAGTGCGGCTTGATACGACGCGCACCCACCGACAATCGTAGGAATTTCGAACTCGCGAATGAACTTCTTCAAGTTGAGCGGCTCGACCGTCTTTGAAACGTGCTCGGCCGAAACAACAGTGCCCTGAATAACGAGAATGTCCAACTCCGCTTCGGCAATCGCCGTCGCCATCCAGTTGGTGCGCTGGGGCGTGACCGACGCCGACGTCGTGATTCCCGCCGCCTTCATCTCCTTGATGCGTTGAGTAACCAGTTCCAGCTTGATTGGCTCTAAGTACATCTGCTGCATGCGCGCAGTGGCCTTGTCGTTATCCAATTCACGAATTTCGTCGAAGAGCGCCATGGGGTCGTCGTAACGGGTCCAGAGACCTTCGAGGTTCAGTACCCCTAGTCCTCCGAGTTGGCCGATTTCAATAGCCGTGGCCGGTGAAACAACGCCGTCCATCGCCGACGCCATCAGGGGAAGTTCAAAGCGGTACGCATCGAGTTGCCACGAAATATCAACGTCTTCGGGGTCACGGGTTCGCCTCGAAGGGACAATCGCGATGTCGTCGAATCCGTACGCCTGACGGGCTGATTTGTAGATCCCGATTTCGACTTCCGCCATAGTGCCTCCGCAGCCTCGATTGTGGTTTCGTCCGCCCCCGACGATCTATCTAATCTACCCGAGAGACCTAACCAACCACCCACCGCGGCATGGCGCTGTGGGTCTCGGTGACCAGTGCCAACAGTTCGGTCAACACTCGCGCCGTCGCGCCCCACACCACTTCACCGGGAACTCGATAAAAGTAGATCGGAAATGTTCCGTCGGCATCGGCGCCGGGACGCGGCACATCTCGTCGCCAGCGCTGCTCGACGAAGTTTCCCTCCGCCATTAATTCACTCAGCGCCACGTCGAATATCCGCTCGACCTCCTGCGGATTCGCCGTCAGCACGGGTCGCTCGTCGAGTAGTCCCACAATGGGTTGAATCGCTGATCCGGAGGCAAAAGTGACAATGGGGCTGAGCCACCCAACGATGCGTACGGCACCGGGAGCTAGTCCAATCTCTTCGAACGCTTCGCGAAGTGCCGTTTCGCTCGAGGTCTCTCCCTCGTCGCTTCGGCCACCGGGCAGGGCCACCTCTCCGCGGTGATTCTTCAGATCCACGCTGCGTCGAGTCAGCACAACTCGAGTTTCCCCATTCTCTTCAAACAGCGCCACGAGCACCGCCGAACGACGAGTGATGGGCCGTGGCACTTCACTGGCAGTGAGAGTTGCTAATTCGGCTGGTTGTTCGGGAGGTGATGAAGCCTCGAAGTGTCGCACGCTCGCACGCAGAGCGCTTTCAATTCTCTCCAGCGAGACGTGTTGGCGCTGACTGAGATCGAGGTGATGCCACGGCGCGGGGCCACCTGGAAGCACGTGAGCTGGCGTGGGGATGATCTGGGGATAGTCGTGATCATCGAAAGGCACGGCTACAACCTAGGAGCCGTCGTTCGAATAGTTATTCACCCGTGCGCCGCCAACAACAGTTCGGCCGGACCCCGAGGGGTCCGGCCGACTAAAAACTTGTCCGTGGGACAAGGGCTACATCATTCCGCCCATGCCACCCATGCCGCCTCCGCCACCACCGCCGGCGCCGCCCTCTTCAGGCTTGTCGGCAACAATGGCTTCGGTCGTCAGTAACAGGGCCGCGATTGACGCGGCGTTCTGCAGTGCCGAACGAGTTACCTTGGCCGGGTCAATGACTCCGGCCGCAACGAGGTCCACAATCTCACCGGTCATTGCGTTAAGACCAAATGATCCCTTGGCATCGGCGACTTCACGTACCTTGACGGCACCTTCGAAACCGGCGTTGGACGCAATGTGGCGAAGCGGTGCGTCGAGCGAGTTCGCCACAATTTTGGCTCCCGTTGCTTCGTCACCACTCAGAGTGTGAATCAGTTCTTCGACCGCTCCACGAGCGCGAACGAGGGCGGTGCCGCCACCGGCGACAATCCCCTCTTCAATCGCGGCGCGCGTTGCACTCAAGGCATCTTCGATGCGGTGCTTCTTTTCCTTGAGTTCGACCTCTGTAGCGGCGCCGACTTTGACGACCGCCACTCCACCGGCCAGTTTGGCGAGACGCTCTTGGAGCTTTTCGCGGTCCCAGTCCGAATCGGTGTCTTCAATCTCGCGGCGAATCTGAGCGACACGACCCTTGACGTCGTCGGCGCTGCCGGCTCCGTCAACAATGGTGGTGGCGTCCTTGGTGACAACAATTCGTCGTGCGCGACCGAGTAGGTCGATGGTCGCGGTGTCCAGCTTGAGACCGATCTCTTCGGAGATAACGGTTCCACCGGTCAACACGGCCATGTCTTGAAGCATCGCCTTGCGACGCTCACCGAAGCCCGGAGCCTTGACGGCAACGGAGGTGAAAGTTCCGCGAATCTTGTTGACTACCAATGTCGCGAGCGCTTCGCCGTCAACATCTTCGGCCACGATCAACAACGGACGTCCGCCCTGCATGACCTTTTCCAAAACCGGAACGAGGTCGTGCACCGAAGAGATCTTCGAGGCGGTGAACAAAACGTACGCGTCTTCGAGAACAGCCTCTTGACGCTCCTGGTCAGTTACGAAGTAAGGAGAGAGGTAACCCTTGTCGAACTGCATGCCTTCAGTCAGCTCGAGCTCAATTCCAAAGGTGTTGGACTCTTCGACCGTTACGGTTCCGTCTTTTCCGACCTTGTCAATCGCCTCGGCAATAACTTCTCCGACGCTGGCATCAGCGGCCGAGATCGTGGCCACCTGGGCAATTTGGGTCTTGTCGCCACTGACAGCTTGGGCTTGATCGTGAATTGACGCGACGGCCGCCTTGACGGCCTTTTCGATTCCGCGCTTCAAACCGGAGGGGTTAGCTCCAGCCGCCACGTTTCGCAGCCCCTCTTTAATGAGGGCCTGCGCTAATACGGTGGCCGTCGTCGTGCCGTCACCGGCTACGTCGTTGGTCTTCGTGGCTACTTCTTTGACCAACTGGGCACCCATGTTTTCAAATGGGTCTTCCAATTCGATCTCGCGTGCGATAGAAACGCCGTCGTTGGTGATGGTCGGGGCACCGAACTTCTTGCCAATGACCACGTTTCGACCCTTCGGCCCGAGGGTCACTTTGACCGCGTCGGCGAGTTTGTCGACACCGGCCTCGAGGCCGCGACGCGCGTCCTCGTCAAACTTGAGCAGTTTTGCCATTGTTCTTCCTTAGATATTCGTAGGGAGGTCGCGGAGCGACCGAGGACTACTTGGTGATGGTCGCGAGCACGTCGCGGCCGGAGAGAATCAACAGTTCCTCGCCGTCCACGGTGATCTCCGTGCCGCCGTACTTGGAGTAGACGACGGTGTCGCCAACTTTGACTCCGGTCGGAATGAGTTCGCCAGAGGTCTCGGCGCGACGGCCGGGACCGGCCGCGAGGACCTCACCCTGCTGGGGCTTCTCCTTGGCGGTGTCCGGAATAACGAGGCCGGAGGCCGTAGTGGCCTCAGCTCCGTTGGGTCGGACCACGATTCGGTCTTCTAGGGGGTGCAGTTGCATGACGTAAAGCCTCCTGTGCGGTATTGGCACTCGAAAGTTGCGATTGCCAATTTAGCAGACGAAGCACCCGAGTGCCAACACGGAGCACCCCGCCTCGAAAATACGGCATCAAAATCTGATCGACACGGTACGAATCGGCGAAAAATATACACACCGGCCGTATGCCGAACACGTAGATTGAGGTTGGGGCGACCGAAGTTCGGCGACCAACTCGAGGAGATCGCCGTGTCGGCAGGCATACATCCAGAGATCTCGGGCTCCTCGCGCATTTCGGTCGCCATTATTGGAGGCGGCGTTGTCGGCGTAGCGACCGGCCGAGGACTGGTCTCGCGCGGATTCGACACGACGATTTTCGACACGTCGCGCGAGCGGATCGAAGCTCTCCGCGAAGAAGGTTTTACAGCGTACGAACCAACGCAACTTGCCGAGTTGTCTCCAGACTTTTACTTGCTCTCGGTTCCAACGCCGACTACGAACGGGCGAGTCGACCTCGGACCCATGCGCTCAGCAGCTCAGTGCGTGGGCAACGCGCTCGCCAAACGCGACGACTGGGCCTGCGTGGTCGTTCGCAGTACGGTCCCGCCGGGTACCACCGACGAGGTCGTCGCTCGAATACTCGAAGAGTGTTCCGGTCGCAGCGGCCACGAAAGCTTTGGTCTATCGATGAATCCGGAGTTCTTGAGAGCCGCCAGCGCCACACAAGATTTTGACGACCCGCGGGTAATCGTGATCGGCGCACGCGACGACGCGAGTGAAAAAGCGATGCGCCTGTTCTACGAAGCTTGGCCCGACGTGCCGGTCATCACAATGACCAACCGTGAAGCCGAAGCCGCTAAATACACATCAAATCTTTTTAATGCGGCCAAGATCAGTTTTTTCAATGAACTGCACGAGACATTCACCACAATGGGCATTGACTCTTCGGTGGCTTTCGACGCAGTGTTAAACGGTGCAGAAGGCCTCTGGAATCCTCGATACGGAACTCGAGGAGGTGCGCCCTTCGCCGGAGCGTGTTTGCCGAAAGACTCCGCCGCATTCATCTCTTTTGCTCGAGATCACGGCATCCAGATGCCAATTCTCGCCGCGGTCATCGAAACCAACGCCCGCCTCGGCGGAGATCCCATGATCGACGATCTGTGACTACTCGTCGCCACGCAGCGCCAGTTCTTGTCGCACTAGTTATGAGTTCGCTGTGTCTCAGTGCTTGCGGATCGTCGTCGGTTGTCATAAAAACTACGACAACGACTTCATCAATTCCGAGAACGGTGGTGTCGGCGTGGATCCAGGACCGTTCGAGCAACGCGTCGAACTCTCACAACGTTCTCAACGCCATTACCTACACCAAGACCCGAGCGTGGGCCGTTGGCGACTACTTCAACGGCACAGCAGATCGAACCTTGACGGAAACGCTTCACAATGGATCGTGGAGTGTCGTGAGTTCACCTAATGCGAGCTCGAAGCACAACGAGTTCGATTCTGTTTCCGGAACGTCGTATAACGACGTGTGGGCAGTGGGTCGATACGCTCCCATTTCCGGCCAAGAGCGAACTCTCGTGGAACACTGGAACGGCACGCAATGGTCGATTGTGATGTCGCCCAATGTCGGTAACTTTCACAACGAGCTCGACGGAGTCGTGGCGCGATCGGCTAACGACGTGTGGGCAGTAGGTCACTACGACACAAATTCCAATGCTTCTGATCACGCATTGATCGAGCACTGGAATGGACGAACCTGGCAGATCGAACCCACTCCGACTTTCCTAGGAACATTTAGTGATCTCAATTCCGTCACCGCGGCGAAATCTGGTGGCCCTGTGTGGGCAGTAGGCAGTGAGTTTGTCCTCAATCGCACGATCACGCTGATACTGCAGTATGTGGGAGGAATCTGGCGCATTCAGTCGAGTCCCAATCGTGGCCCTTACTCCAACGTGCTTCTCGGCATCACCGCAACGACGGCGAACAATGCGTGGGCCGTCGGAAATGACATTCACAACGGTTCGTCCTTTGCCGTCATTGAACACTGGGACTCTCGGGACTGGGATCTTCAAGAAGTTCCTAGGCGCCTGACGCATCACTATGTGCTCAGTGCCGTGGCGACTGACTCCGCCGGACGCGCCTACGCCGTTGGCAACTATTTCGCGGGTCACGCGGACGTGTCGGTCATTTTGCAGTGGACCGGTGAGCGTTGGGTCCTCGCCTCATCGCCCAAATCGGGAGGTCTTCACAACGAGCTTCTCGGGGTGGCCACTCGCAAAGGGTCCGTTCCGCTGGGAGTAGGAAAGTACTTCAACGCCACGGCAGATCGGACCTTGACGGTGCGTTGTCAATGTTGACCGAATCAATGCAAAACGCTGACCTAGGCTCAACGGTGAATATAAGGATGGAAAACCCATGATGAAGAAAAATTGGTTTCGCCACTCAGTCGGGGCGCTCAGCGCAGTGGCCCTCATGGCCTTGGCTGTGCCCGCGTATGGTGCCGGCTCATTTTCAGTCGTTTCCACAACAAATGTCGGTTCGAACCACAATGAGTTGCACGCCGTCGCTGCAGCATCATCCAAGTTGATCTTTGCCGTAGGTGAGACCTACAACGGTGTCGTGGACCGAGGACTTATTCTCAGCGGCAGTGGATCGTCCTGGTCGGCCAACACGGCACCTTTCGTTTCAGGGTCTCAGCACAACACTCTCTACGGCGTGGCAACCGCGAGCGCTCAATTGGCGTTCGCCGTTGGCACCTATTACAAGAGCACGAGCAAGACGTCGTACAGCCTGATTGAAAAGTACGCATCGGGAAAGTGGTCGGTCGTTTCGACAGGATCGCCCGCAGGGATCACCGCTAGCGAACTCGACGCGGTGGCCGTAGCGTCTCCGACCTCAGTGTGGGCGGTCGGCAGTAATCACGGCGTCGGCCAGCACCCTCGCCCGCTCGTCATGCACTTCAACGGCAAGTTGTGGCAGAACATTGCCGTGCCGAATCCCGGAAAAGTTAAGGCCGGAACTTTTACTGCCGCGTTGTCGGGCGTGTCGGTGATTCCCGGAACGAGCGGCAAGCAGATCTGGGCCGTCGGAACTTTTTCGAACGGATCTTTCACGCAACCGTTTTTCGATCGTTGGAACGGTACTGCGTGGAAGCAGTACATCTTGGCCGCCTCGGTCAAGACCTATCTGAACGGCCTGCACACGACGAGTCCGCTCACCTATCCAGCGAGTTACGCCACAGATCTGCAATCAGTGGCGTCCTCCATAACGTCGGTCTCTGCGACGAACGCGTGGTCCGTGGGCTACTACATTGCCACTCACCTCGGATCCACCTACAGCAATCGCACCTTTACGGCTCATTGGAACGGCACGAAGTGGAACATGGTCATCTCGCCCAACTTGAGCACCACCTTGCACAACAATGAGCTGGTGTCAGTGACCTCTCGAGGCGCGAACGATGTCATTGCCGTGGGACGGTACTTTCCTAGTCCGTACGATCAGACCCTGGTGATGCAGTGGACCGGAAAGGCGTGGGCCGTCATGGCGAGCGCCAACGTCTCAACTCAACACCACTCGCTCGAAGGAGTGGCAATGCTGCCAACGAGTGGTGCTGTCACGGTAGGGACGTTCTACAACGGCGTGAACGACCGAACCCTCGT
>JANXTQ010000101.1 GCA_025352305.1 Actinomycetes bacterium | reverse complement strand
CGAGGGCGCCCATGAGCTGTGCCGACAGAGCGTTTCGCTTCTCGGGTCGATGAAGAGTCAAGACCGCGACCGCACCCGAACGATCCACCAACAGTTCGCTATTTGACATCAGAATTCTCCGCTCTCGTTGTTGCAGGACGTTATATGTTCACTCGTCGCGTCGCCACTGGCGGTACGGTACGACATGGCGACAACGACGATCGCTGAGCCCGACGCGACTGCTCCCGGCAAGGCAACCACCGCAAATGTTGGTCGACGTCCCCGCGAACTGCTCATCGCCGGTGCGCTCTATTTGATCGGCGCCCTGGGACTTTTTTTCAACGTCATAACGGCTTCACTTTCACGTGCGGCGACGTGTACCTGTTCGGACGTTGCGCAGTTCGCCTGGTTTCAGCAGTGGCCCTGGGTGGCGCTGCGCCACGGGCAGTTTCCGTTTTATTCGACGGCCATGTTTTACCCCCACGGCATCAATCTCTTATCCAATACCTCCTCCACGGGAATTGGCCTCGTGCTCATGCCCGTCACGGCACTATTTGGTCCGCTGGCCAGTCTCAACGTTGCGCTGATTGCGGCGCCGACCCTTTCGGCCCTGTCAATGATGTACCTCGCTCGACGCTGGAGCGACTCGTCAATCAGTGCCTTCGCGGCCGGTGCGCTGTACGGGTTCTGTCCGCTCGTTCTCTTTCACGACGCCCTCGGACACCTCAACGTGACTTTTCTCGCCGTGTTGCCGCTCGTGGTCGTTTGTCTCGATGACCTCTTCATTACGCATCGCCACCGCGCTCGTCGCGTGGGTGGCGCACTCGGAGTCCTGCTGAGTTGGCAGTTCTTCATTGGCAGCGAATTTTTCGTCCTGACACTCGTCGCGGGAGCCCTCGCCCTCATAACGCTCGCAGCTCTCGCCGCACTGACGGATCGCGAAGCGCTTCGTCGATCTCTTCGTGACGCTTTTCCTGGTTTGCTCAGCGCCGTGGCGATTGGTAGCGCTCTGCTCGTTATCCCGATCATGTACGCCCTCTTTGGTCCCCGCCACTACAGCGGCGCCGTGTGGCCGGGTCGATCACTCTCTAACGTGGCGCTTCGGTCCTTCGTCAGCGCGAGTGGAGGACCGAATCTCTGGTTCAGTCCTACGCACAACTTCTTGCCGGCTACGTACGTGGCGCCCACCTTGATTGTCCTGCTCGCCGTTGGAGCACTGTGGCGACGTCGAGACGCTCGACTAATTATCACGCTGGTGCTCGCGGTGGCTATGGCGACTCTCACGCTCGGCCAGCACTACTTCTTTGCACCCTGGCACTACCTCGGACATCTGCCGGTATTAAATAACGTCGTCAACGAACGTTTCAGTGCCTTCATGTTTTTGTTTCTCGCCCTCGCGTTGGCGCGAACGTTGGACGCGGTCGTGACGTGGCGCCCGAGTAAGTACGCACCAATTTTGGCGGGTGTTGTCGCGCTGGCGGCGCTCTCGCCCTACCTCGTCAGTGCGCTGCGCGTAGCGCCGTATCCCGCGTCACGGGTCTGGATTCCGCAGTGGTACGCCGAGCGAGGCGCTCACTTGGGGCCACATGAAGTAGTCCTCGGTTTCCCCTTCTTTAATACCTCGGCGAATCTGCTCGCGGTGCAGGCGATCTACGAAATGCGCTACTCCGTGGTCGGCGGCACGACGCCGCAGTGGCTCACTGTTCGCCAAGGCGCCGAGGCACCGGGTTACCGGGTCTTGTGGAATGCGGCGTCGAGTGCAGCTCTGGCGACGCTTCCCGCGAGCGCGAGCGAGTCGGACCAGCGCGCAGTGCGTAACGCTCTCGCGGGTTGGAAGGTCACGTATGTCGTCCTGCCGTTTATTAAGGGACCCAATACGTCAGTCGTCGCGCGAGATCCGGCGCACGTGGAGTTGTATCTGTCGAGCATTCTGGGACCGCCTCGGCGCGACGCGGGAGCGTGGGTGTGGCATCTTCACTCCGGGCACCTGCTCGCCACGTAGGTCCAACACCGAAGGAGAGAGTTATGAGCGAACTTAATAGCGACAGAAAAGATGCGACGCCGGCCACGCAACGGCTGCAAGAGGAAGCGCGAGCGTCGATGTCGAACGACCGCAGTGACTTTGATCGAGTGCGCCGCGGTCTGCTCGCGTCACCGCGCCAGCGTCAGATTCCCGGTCGATTCGGCCACGCCGTGTGGGACCACGACAGCTACGCATTTCTTGATGACCCCGAGCGATCCAACGATCCGCCAGCGACGGTGCACCCGAGTCTGTGGCGCCAAGGCCAACTAAATAATGTGGCGGGTCTGTTTGAGGTGGTCGACGGTATCTATCAAGTACGCGGACTCGATATTTCCAATATCACTTTCATTCGCGGCGACAGCGGTTGGATCGTGATTGATCCACTGACCTCTCGAGAAACCGCCGAAGCGGCACTGGAACTGATCCATTCGCACTTCAACGAGCGGCCCATTCACGCGGTGATCTACACCCACAGCCACACGGACCATTTTGGTGGCGTGCGCGGGGTCATCAACGAAGCAGACGTACTAGCCGAGCGAGTCGAGATCATTGCGCCGGCGGGGTTCCTCGAAGCCGCCGTGAGTGAGAACGTCTTGGCCGGCACGGTGATGTTGCGCCGCGCCACCTACATGTACGGCGCGCTGTTAGCGCGCGACGAAAAGGGTCACGTCGATACGGGACTTGGAAAAGGTCTGCCGGCACTTCCGAGCGTCGGGCTGATTGGACCGACGCGCGAGATTCACACCACCGGCACTGAGCTCACCATCGACGGCGTGCGAATGATTTTTCAGATCACTCCGGGCACCGAAGCGCCCGCCGAGATGAATATCTTTTTCCCGGAACTTTCCGCACTCTGTATGGCCGAAAACTGCACGGCGAACCAGCACAATCTCTACACCCTGCGCGGAGCGCAGGTGCGTGACGCGCTGGCGTGGTCTAAGTACATCAACGAGTCAATCGAGCTGTACTTGGATGAAACGACCGTGCTCTTTGCGTCGCATCATTGGCCGAGGTGGGGCCAGGACGAAGCGCGCGACTACCTCGCGAGTCAACGTGACGCGTATCGCTACGTGCACGATCAAACACTGCGCTTGGCGAATCACGGGCTCACCATGAACGAGATCGCCGAAGAGTTGACGCTGCCCGATTCGCTCGGCGACCAGTTCTTTAATCGTGGTTACTACGGGACCATGAGTCACAACGCCAAGGCGGTCTATCAGCGCTACCTCGGATGGTTTGATGCCAACCCCGCTCACCTACACGTACATCCGCCTGTCGCCGCAGCACAGCGCTACGTTGCCTTCATGGGCGGAGCGCAGTCCGTGCTCGAAAAGGCCCATCAGAGTTTCGACGCCGGGGACTACCGCTGGGTCGCCGAAGTGGTGAACCACGTGGTGTTTGCTGATCCGAGTAATGAGGCGGCCCGACTTCTTCAAGCCGACGCGCTGGAGCAACTGAGTTATCAGAGCGAGTCGGGACCGTGGCGTGATTTCTATCTAACCGGAGCTCAGGAACTCAGAAGCAACGGCACCGCACTGGCCGGAGTCGCTGGCAATGCGCTCAGCAGCGAATTTGCCAACGCCATGAGCACCGAGATGTTGTTTGACCTGCTGGGAGTTCGCTTGAACGGACCGCGCGCGGCGAACCTCGCCGTTAACGCGGACGTGCAAGTAACGGACCGCGACGAACAGTGGGCACTCGGCGTCATGAATGGAGCGGTTAATGCGGTCGCGGGTCGCACTCACGGCGAGGCGCACGTGAGCATTCGCTGCACCCACGCGGCGCTGGCCGCGTTGATTTCGGGTCACGGAGAACTAGAAACCCTGGAAGCCAACGGAGCCATGGCGATTGACGGTTCTCGCAATGATCTGAGCTCTCTACTGAGCGCCCTCGATACGTTTTCTTTCGGCTTCGAAATTGTTCTGCCGTAGTTCGATCAACTACGAGCTCAGCGGCACTCCCGCATTGCTCAAGAGTTCTCCGAGGGCGCGAGACACGAAAACGCTGTAATGCTGCGACACGTGACGAAGATCGAAGTTCACGACGAGGTGGCGCACAACCGGGGGGCAGGCGGTGGCTGAGCAAAACAGTTGGTTCACGCTGACGTACGTTGCTCGCGCCGCCTCCGTCGCGGCGCGAAGGCGCTGCACCAGAGCCCACGTTCGCCCGGTGCTCGGCGCAAACTGGCACGCAGGAGTGGACTCGCTGGCGACCAGCAAACATTGACGTGGCGCGCCGCACGCTGACGTATTACTGGAGTTGATTGCCAGGCACTGAACGGGATCAGCGAATAGCGCCGGAGGAGTGGCCAGCATCACGGTCGCCAATGAGTGTTGGCCAATTGCTCTCAGAGTGCGCGTGACGCCGGCGCCATCGACGTTTGCCGCGACGGGCTGATCGTGGTAGTCCCAGCGACGCCCGTATTCGTAGTCACTGACTACCGTCACGAAGGGACGAACGCGCGCAATCTCCTGTAGTGCCCATCGGCGAAACTGGGTGCACGCAACACCCGGGGCGTGAGCGGCGGGGTTCCACAACGCCAGATCCGGGATCTGGCAACTCGCGCGGGCCACCAGTTCGACGCGAAAGTGATCCGCTCGACCGAGCGCATCGAATGCCGCCAACCACATGTCGGCGTTCGAGTCGCCGTAAAGCACGAGTGTTCGCAAGGATGACTGGTCGCCAAAGAAGCAGTTGAGCGGACGAGACCCCGTGGGCCGTGATGAGTTAAATGCCACGAGACATCCACGATCAAATCCAATGTACGTAACGTCCTGGCTCAGTTGGCTCAAC
>JANXTQ010000078.1 GCA_025352305.1 Actinomycetes bacterium | reverse complement strand
CTTGCACACTCTTATCGAGTCGCTTCGCCAACTCTTTTAAGTTATCGGTCGCGGTGGCTCGGATGTCGACGGCGCCTCGACCGAGGGGACCAACCGCAATCTTTTCCATGTAGACGCACGGACCGGGGTTGAACATTGTTCCGCGTTCCGAGAGCGCAATGACCGAGATCGCTCCGTTTCGACCCTTGGCCGTCAACGTCGTTCCGTCAATGGGATCAACGGCGATGTCGACCATTGGCGGGCGACCGTCGCCGATGCGTTCGCCATTAAAGAGCATGGGAGCGTTGTCTTTTTCGCCTTCACCAATGACGACGACGCCGTCCATCGATATCGAGTCGAGGACTGTGCGCATTGCTTCGACGGCCGCATCGTCCGCGGCATCCTTGTCGCCTCGTCCGACGAAGCGTGACGCGCTAATGGCGGCGGCCTCAGTGACGCGAACCAGTTCGAGGGCGAGATTTCGGTCGGGAATGGCCGGCAGTTGCACGCCGATATCGTACTTCGCCCTCCGGTGGGCGCGTTGGGGAGTTCATCAACGTGTAACGGTCATACTTAATGCGTGAGTTCACTGGTCGTAACCCCTAACGGACCGCTCAGTGGCACCGTTAGCGCCCTCGGGGCCAAAAACGCAGTGCTGAAGCAGATGGCCGCTTGCCTGCTGGCGTCAGGCGAGCACCGCCTCAGCAACGTTCCCGCTATCACCGACGTCGCAATTATGAGTGACCTGCTGCGAGAACTCGGATGCTCCGTCGACGAGTTGGTGGACGCAACACTGGTCATCCGGGTGCCCGCAGCGAATGATCTACGGCCGAAGGCTCCCGCGCACCTCTTTGAAGCAATGCGGGCCTCACTCGTAGTGCTCGGACCGTTATTAGCGCGTTGTGGGCAGGTCGAAATGGCGTTGCCGGGGGGCGACGATTTCGGTCAACGGCCGATTAATTACCACATTGATGGATTGAGCGCGATGGGTGCCGTCTTTGCGAACGACCACCACATCATTCGCGGACATTTAGAGCGAAACCAACTGAAAGGTGCGCGCGTAACGCTCGAATATCCGAGCCACACCGCGACCGACAATCTGCTGATGGCTGCGGTGCTGGCGAGTGGGCGAACAGTTATTGACAACGCGGCGCGAGAACCAGAAGTTGAAGACCTCGCGCGCCAGTTGCTCGCAATGGGCGCTCGAATTGAGGGTTTGGGCACGTCGCGACTGACCATTGAAGGCGTCCAAGAACTACACGCGGCGAATCATCACGTCGTCACCGACCGCGTCGTGAGTGCGACCTATTTGGCGGCGGGTCTCGTTACCGCAGGAGTGGTTCGCGTCAGCGACGCGCGAGGCGAACACATGGAGATGCTGCTTCGAAAGTTTCGCGCGATGGGCGCGGAGATTGTTGTCGACAATGAGGGCGTCGAGGTGAAGGGACCGTCTCGAATTACTCCGGTGGACGTGGCGACCTTGCCGTACCCCGGGGTCGCGACTGATTACAAGCCCTTGATAACGGCGATCCTGTCGGTCGCTGATGGTGTGTCGGTGGTCACGGAGAACCTTTTCGACGGACGGTTTCGATACGTTGAAGAACTTGTTCGCCTCGGTGCGAATATTTCAACCCAGGGTCACCACGCACTCATTCGTGGAGTGAATCAACTCGTCGGAACGGACGTTCGAGCGAGTGACATTCGCGCCGGAGCAGCACTCAGTATCGCCGCACTCGTCGCCAAGGGTCACACCACGATCTCGGGGCTCGAACACATCGACCGTGGTTACGACGATTTTGATCAGCGTCTGTCTTCGCTCGGTGCCTTGGTGGAGCGCTCTGCGTGAAAGTAAACGAACCCGCAGAGCTCTTAGCCATGGCCCAGCGGGGCTCCCGAGTGGGTCTCGCGCGACTGCTGACGTACGTGGAGTCCGGAACACGTCGTCACCGCGAGAGTGTGGCCTTGGCGTATCAACATCAGAGCCCGTACGTCCTTGGAATTACGGGGGCTCCCGGCGCAGGAAAATCCACCTTGACGGATCGACTCATTGCGACGGGACTGAACGTTGGAGACTGTGGAAATCCGCTCGAGCAAATCGGCGTGTTGTGTGTTGATCCCAGTTCACCGATTACCGGTGGCGCGATCCTCGGCGACCGGATTCGAATGCAGGAACACGCGAGCGACGAGCGGGTATTTATCCGTTCAATGGCGACGCGAGGACACTTGGGTGGACTCTCTCAAGCGGTGCCGGACGCTCTGCGCGTCATGGGGGCCGCCGGATTTTCAATGGTTCTGGTCGAGACCGTTGGCGTTGGACAGATGGAAGTTCAGATTGCGTCCGCCGCGGACACGACGGTCGTGGTGATGAATCCGGGTTGGGGAGACGCGATGCAGGCCAATAAGGCCGGCCTGCTCGAAGTGGCTGACATATTCATCATTAATAAGGCCGATCGCGCCGGAGTGCGTGAGACGCGCCGTGACCTCGAACAGATGTTGGACATGGGTCAACAACGCCCGTGGCGTCCGTTGATCTTAGAGACGGTCGCCACCTCTGGCACGGGAATCGACGCGGCGTGGGTTGCAGTCAATGAGCACCGTGAGTTCCAGTCTTCGAGTGGCCAGTTCGACGTTCGCCGCCGCGATCGTGCGCGCAGTGAACTAACAAGGGTTCTTACGATTGCCGTTCGTGCTCGCGTCGATGTCGTCGCCGAAGGAGCGCGCTACGACGCACAGCTGAGCGCGCTGATCGAGGGACATACCGATCCCTACGCTGCGGCGGAGGCGTTACTGGAGTTGGCGTGATAGCCGCCACGTCGGTTGCCTACAGCCTGTGGTTTCTGATTCACCTCATCGTGGCCGCGGCGACGATTGTCATCGTTAGTGCACTTCGATACAACGCCCAGTTAGCAATTGATGGCACCGCCTCATCAAATTTGGAAGCTCGATTTCCACTGCGAACGAACTGGGCCGCGCGCACTGTTCACTTGGCTCCGCTCAGTGGTCTGGTTTTGACGATCATCGGCGGCCGCGACGACTCTTTCGCTCGAGCGTGGGTTGGCGCCGGACTAGCGCTCTATTTCGCCCTGGCGTTTTGGATGGAAGCTCGAGTGCTGCCGAGCGAGCGCGAGGTTGCCCGATCGATACGTGAGAACGGTGTGCCGGCGACTCACGTCGCTCAACGATTTTCTCGCCACCTCGATGTGGCTCTCGTGCTGCTGACTCTGATACTGCTCACCATGGTGGTGCAGTTTTAAGAGCGTGCTGCCTACAAGAAGGAAACGTGGCCGATCATGCCCGCCGCGACGGTGGCGTTATTGACTTCATCAATAAGCACGAAACTCCCGGTAACGCGATCGTCGCGGTAGTCGTCGACAACGAGCGGCTCCGCGGTCTCAATGTGGATGAGGCCAATCTCGTTGAGTTTGAGTTCGCTCACGGCGTTCACGGTGAGGTCCTCAATGTCGAGCGCACCGTCAATGGCCTTTATGCGTGCGGGAGTCGTGCGCGTCGTGTGCTTCACTCGCAGGCGCATGCCGGCGGTCATGGGCTTTTCACCGAACCAACACACGGTGGCCGCAATCTCTCGGGTCACTAAGGGCAACGGTTCCGTGGCCAACATGTCGCCGCGACCCGCGTCAGTATCGTCGGCCACGTCGACATCAACCGATAGTCCCGGCGATGCGAGTCCGTCGGAGCCGCGTACGCCGTGAATCGCGCGAATCGTGGTCGTGATCTCTTGGGGCAACAGCGTTACCGTGTCGCCCACCTTGAAAGAAGCCCCGTTCACCATTCCGGCGTAAGTTCGCCCTCCACCGTGCTGGCGAAGGACCCACTGGATTGGCAGTCGCGCGCCAGAGTTTGACGACGACCACGATCCGGCGTGAGCGGACTCCAGGGCTTCTAGAACCGTTGGACCGCTGTACCAGTTAGCTTCCGCCGACGGTTCAACCACGTTGTCGCCGCGCAGTGCCGACACCGGAATTACGAGTGGATCGACGAATCCCAATTTTTTGGAGAGTTCACTAATTTGCGCGACGACCGCGTCGTAAGGTGCGCGCTCCCAGTCAGCGAGATCCATCTTGTTCGCGGCCACAATGATCGTTCGTACTCCGAGCAACGCCGCAATGCAGAGGTGTCGACGAGTTTGTTCCTTGACGCCCTTGGTGGCGTCAAGAACCACAAGTGCCAAGTCGGCAGTGGAGGCTCCCGTGGCCATGTTTCTCGTGTACTGGACGTGGCCCGGACAGTCGGCGATGACGAACTTGCGGGTGGGGGTCGTGGCGTATCGATACGCCACCTCGA
>JANXTQ010000036.1 GCA_025352305.1 Actinomycetes bacterium | reverse complement strand
CGAAGACACTCGTCTACGAACTGTGCCGCTGGCGAAACGCTGACGGGGTCGCTCGCGGCGAACAGGCGCCCATCCCGCAGTCGATCCTCGACAAAGCTCCGTCGGCGGAACTTCGCCCCGACCAACGAGATGATCAGAGTTTGCCGCCCTACGAAGAGTTGGATCCTCTACTGGAGCTGTACGTCGAAGGCGACGCGACCGCGGACGAAATGGTCGCCGCTGGTCACGACGCGGCGTTGGTCGCACGCGTGGTTCGCCTGGTGGACTTAAGTGAGTACAAGCGACGTCAGATGCCGCCCGGAGTTCGGGTATCGAAAAAAGCGTTCGGCAAAGACCGACGGATGCCCATCACCAATCGCTTCAGTTCGGAGAGTTCGTGAGCGATCAACTCAACTCGCTGGAGCACGCTGAGGCCCTCGCGAGTCACCTCGAGAGCGTTCTACGTGCTCTGTATGAGTCGCTCGGTCAACTCGCACCCACGCTCAGTGATGACGCCATGGTGCTCGCGGTCTTTGAGATGGCTCGGATTTTGGGCGACGGTGCACACCGCTTCAGCGAACTCGGCGCGCACCGAAACGGCGTGACGCCGCTGGCACCACGACCCGTCACAGTCATTGACGAGGTGCTGCGCCGATCGACGCAGGTGGATGAATCGGGCGCGCTGACGCTCTACTGCGTGAGTTCACTCATTGGTCCGCGACTGCTGATTTCGCTTCGTGACGCCTCGTCAGTGGCGAACGGACCGGGCGACGGGGCGCTGCGCCAGGCAGTCCACGACGTGGCGGCCATTGTGCTGGGCCAAATCCAGCGCATTGGTGAACTGGGGCGCGAAAAAACGGAGTCGTCGGAGCCGAGTGCGCTCGAACACGCGCGAGAACTGGATGAAATGCTCACTGGTGCCCATTTTGCAGAGAGTTTTGGCCTCTACCCATAAGGTTGACGACCGCCGTATAACTCATATGACCCCTCCAATCAGGAGGCATATGTTCGAAGTAAGGAACGCCAGTGGCCAAAGACCGTATTGATCGCGATGACGAGGACCTCGTTCGCCTCTATCTCTCTGACATTGGTCAGTACACGCTACTGACGAAGGACGACGAAGTTCGTCTGGCCCAGACGATTGAAGAAGGCCGCGAGGCCCAGGGTGAACTGGACGCCAGCGAAGCCGACAAGAAGATCAAGATCACGCCGACGCGCAAGCAAACGCTCAAGCGCACGGTCGTGCGTGGTGAAAAGGCCGAGCGGGACTTCGTTCAGTCCAACTTGCGTCTTGTGGTCTCTATTGCAAAGAAGTACCAAGCGTCGGGTCTGCCGTTGCTCGACCTCATTCAAGAGGGCAACTTGGGCCTCATGCACGCCGTAGAAAAGTTCGACTGGCGCAAGGGCTTCAAATTCTCGACCTACGCCACGTGGTGGATCCGCCAAGCCATTACGCGCGGTATTGCTAACACCGGTCGCACCATCCGGCTCCCGGTGCACGCGGGTGACACGCTCGCGCGCGTGCAAAAAGCTCAGTCCCGTTTGGAACTGAAGTTCGGACGGCCGCCGACCATCAAAGAGTTGTGCGACGAATGCGAAATGCCCGAAGACAAGTTGATTGAAGCTCTGCGCTTTCGCTCGGAGCCCATCTCGCTGTCCGAGCCGCTGCGCGAAGACGGCGACGCCGAACTCGGTGACGTTGTTGAGGACCGCTCGGCCGAGTCGCCCTTCGACGTGGCCGCCGTCAAGATGATGCCCGACGCGATTGAAAAACTGCTCGAGCCGCTCGACGACCGCGAAAAAAAGATCCTCAAAATGCGATTTGGCCTGATTGGTGCCGGCGAGCCGCGCACCTTAGAAGAGGTGGGCGAGTCCATGAACTTGACCCGCGAGCGCATTCGCCAAATTGAAGCGCGCGCCATGAGCAAATTGCGCCACCCGTCCTCGGACACCGGTGCGCGCGATCTCTTGACGCTCTAGTCGCGACGAGAAAAAGTCCAGAACCGTTCGGCGACGGTGAGTGCACCGACGATCATCGCTCCGACAATCACCGGCGTGCGTGAACGGCGACGGTCGTGGGCTCGCACCGGTCGAACAAAGGTGAGAATCGGCCACGAACGTTCGTGTGCAATTCGCGCCAGGACTCGGTCCGCGTTCACGGCGTAGGGGTGGCCCACAGCTTCGAGCATGGGCACATCAGTTTCTGAGTCCGAGTACGCCGACGACTCGGCCAAATCAATTCCGCGAAGCGCGGCTAGTTCGCGCATCGCAATCGCCTTATTTTCTCCGCGAGCGAAGAACTCCAGTGCTCCGGTGTAGCGATTGTTCTCGTCAATGGCCGCTCGCGAGCCAATGGCCCCGTTGATCTGGAGCAACTCGGCAAAGGGCTCCACGATCTCGACGGGCGACGTACTGACGATCCAGACCTCGTCGCCAATGGACTTGTGATGATCGATCAGTTCGAGCGCTTCGGCGTAGATGAGCGGCTCAATGACTTCATTAATGGTGTCCGCCACCAGTTGACGAACCTCATCGCGGTCCCAACCTTTGGTGATTTTCATCAACGTTTCGCGAATTTGGTCCAGTTTTCCCTCGTCGGCACCGAACCAGAGAAACCACAGTTGGGAGCCGAGTCCGCGCACCAGCGTCCAGCGCTTGATGAGTCCGTGGTGATGGAACTCCGGTCCGAGGGCCCCGAGGGAGGACTTGGCGATGACCGTCTTATCGAGATCAAAAAACGCGGCACGCACCCTTCCAGCGTACGCCCGTTACTTCGCTCTACGCGCGTATGAAGGTTCCGTGCAACACGTCAATGGCATCCGCGCGCACGATGACCACTACGTGATCCTCTTCTAAGAATCGCATCGTCGGTTGTGGAATCAGCGGTTGATGCGCGCGCAGGACGGCCACCACGCGGGCCGCGTCGGGCAGACGAAGCTCATCGAGCGTCTGATTTTTTACAATCACGGGCGCGTCACTGTCGAGGGTGACTTCGACCATCTTCATTTTTCCGTGCGCGAGGTCCATCAAAGAGACGACGGAACCAATCTCCACGGCTTCATCGACCAAAGAGGTAATGAGTGCCGGGGTCGATACGTGAACGTCAACGCCCCAACTCTCGTCAAAGAGCCATTCGTTACGTGAGTTGTTGACGCGAGCAATAACGCGCGGAACACCGAACTCCTGTTTGGCCAACCAGCTAACCACCAAGTTGTCCTCGTCGTCGCCGGTCGCCGCGATGACCACGTCGGCGTCGCGCATGCCGACCATCTGCAGTGAGTTCACTTCGCAGGCGTCACAGACCACGACCTCGGCGCCGGGAATCTCTTTGCGCAGGCGCTCCGTGATGTCGCTGCGTTGCTCTAAGACGGTGACGACGTGGTGACGATCAACGAGGTCCTTTGCTATGGCGACACCGACCGATCCACCGCCCGCGATGATGACCTTCACGCGCTCTCCAATCCGAGAACCTTGTCGAGATCAACTAATCCCTTGGCCGTGACCATAAAAATCACGGTGTCGTCTTCTTGTCCGTAGACAGTCGCAGCGTCAATGCGTCCGCGCGTGCCGCGGATTAGCGCAACAATGTGAATGTCCTCTTCGACGTTCAGTTGACTGAGCGGCTGGCCCGCCAAATGATCGGGCAGGATGCGCTCCACTACAAATATTGAGTCGCTCTGGTCGCGCCAGCCAATGGAGTCGTCGCTCGGCAGGAGCCACTTTTTGACCTGTTGTGTGGTCCAGGTGACCGTCGCGACCGTTGGAATGCCGAGGCGCTGGTAGATAACGGCGCGGCGCGGATCGTAAATACGAGCGACCACATTGACGATTGAGTACTTCTCGCGAGCAATGCGCGCGCAGAGAATATTGGAGTTGTCCCCGTTTGTCACGGCCGCAAAAGCGTCCGCCTGACTGGCGTTGGCTTGAAAGAGGACGTCGCGGTCAAAACCGGATCCCACAATGGTGGTGCCGGCAAATGACGCTCCGAGACGGCGAAAGGCATCACGGTTTTTATCGATGACCACAACGAAGTGACCCTCTTCGCTGAGTTGAGTCGCCAGGTCCGAGCCCACGCGGCCGCAGCCCACGACGATGATATGCACCGCTGTATCTGACCAGAGATGGCGCGACGGTGCAAGTTTCGACCGCGCTTGGTCCCTGCCTAGGATTGCCCCGTGGCGCAGAGCGATGAGGGCGGAGGTATCCGCCGCGAGATATTGACGTCTCACGCGGACATTGATCGCGTCTATCCCGAAGCGCTCGGCTACCGCTTAAAGCGGATGTTCTTGGGCAAGCCCTACGTCACCGAGCAGTTGTTGGGCGAGCGACTGAGCAAGCCCGTGGCGCTCGGGGTACTGGCGCCGGACTGCATCTCGTCCTCGGCGTACGGCGCCGAACAGATCCTCACGCAGTTGACCCCTTTTATTGGTCTGGCGGCCTTCTCGCTGCTCGTACCCGTGATGTTCGTGATTTTGGGCGTGCTGTTACTCGTCACCATCTCGTATTTGGACGTCATTGGTTACTACAACGTCACCGGTGGTTCCTACATTGTCGTGCGCGACAACTTCGGTCCGCGCATTGCGTCGATTACCGCCGTCGCGCTACTCATTGACTACATCGTCACCGTGGCCGTGCAGTGCAGCGCCGGAACCGCGGCTCTAACGAGCGCTGTACCGGGACTGCTCTATTACAAGGTTCCGATCACGATCACGATCATCGTGCTGTTGATCTACGGGAACCTGCGCGGAATCAAAGAGGCTGGCAAGTGGTTCGCCTTTCCGACGTACTTCTTCATTGCCATGATGTCGCTCACGATCATTGTGGGCTACGCCAAAGAGGCCTTCGGGACTCTGCACCACATTGCACAGCCGCCGGTTCGCCTGCTCGTTGATCACCATCTGGGGAGTTCCCACGGGGGTTTTCTCATGGGCGTGGCGTTCATTGTGTTGCTACGCGCGTACGCCAACGGAGGCTCGTCGCTCACGGGACTCGAAGCCATCTCCGACGGCGTGTCGAGCTTTCGACGCTCGGAGGCCCACAACGCGCGCGTGGTGATGATGTCGATGTCGGGCATTTTGGCGTTCCTGCTCATCGGCACGACGATGCTTGCTTACTGGACGCACGCGCTTCCCTACGCCGCGGGCTCGCCAACGGTGGTGAGCCAAGAGGTGCTCGCGGTCTTTGGGTCGCACGGACCACTTCACGTTGTGTACTACCTCGTGTTACTCGCGACCATGTTGATTCTTTACACGGGCGGCAATACGAGTTTCAACGGCTTTCCCTTTCTCACCAACTTCGTCGCCAAAGACGGCTTCTTGCCGCGACAACTCACCAAGCGCGGACACCGCCTGGCTTTTTCCAACGGCATCATCATTCTGGGCACCCTCGCTCTCGTGCTGGTTCTGGCCTTCGGCGCGAGCGTGAACTCGCTCATTGCGCTCTACGCCATTGGCGTATTTACCGCCTTCACGATGGCCGGCGCCGGAATGGCGAAGCGCCACTGGAAGCGCCGCGAAGATAATTGGCGTCGCGGCTTCATCATCAATGCGGCGTCGTGTGCCGTGACGCTGCTCATCGCGCTCATCTTCGCGATCGTGAAGTTCGGCGAAGGTGCCTGGATCGTCGTCGTGAGCGGACCGATCATGATCGCGGGACTGCTCAAGTTGAATCGCCAGTACGTCGCTGAAGAGCACGCCTTTGAAGCAACGCGCGTACGCGCGCTGTCGCAGTACCGACTCAATCGCGTCGTGGTCTTTGTCGACCAGTACGACCTCGCGACTGATCGCGCCCTTCGATACTGCGAGACGCTGAACGCCTTCGCCGTTCGTGCGGTGCACTTTGACATTGACCCGGCGGTCACGAAACACCTCGAAGACGCGTGGGGCCAAAGTGGAACCGCCTCCGCGGGCGTGAACCTCGAGATCGTGGAGTGCGAGGACCGACGAGTCGACCGCGCGGCGTTAGCTCTCGTGGCCGACGTCGTTCGTGACCCGGACGTCTTTTGCATGGTGATTCTCCCGCGACGGGGTTTTACCTCTCGTCTGCAGCGCCTGCTTCACGACCGCACGGCGGACTCGATTGCCAGCGCGATCATGAACGCGCCGCGCACGGCGGCGACGATCATTCCGTACCAAATGGCGAAAAAGTCGCCGCTTACTGACGTCAGTTCGCTCGACAGCGGTGCCGAGCTCGTGGTTCGCGGCGGTGTGCGCGGTGACGCGCACCTCGAGGCCGACGTCCGCTTGGCAGCACGCGCCGTGGACTCGGTGCCCATTGGGGGACTGCGCGAACGCGACCACGCCGAAGTCGCGGGTCGAGTTCGCTCGATGACGTTGTCCAAAGAGCGCGGGGCGAGCGATCTGCGTTGCGTCCTGTCGGACTCGTCGGGCTCCATATCGCTGGTTTTCCAAGGGCGTTCAACGATTCCGGGGATCGAACGCGGGACGCGTCTGCTGGTCAAAGGTACCGTCACGTCGCTCAATCGCGAAGCGGTGATCCTCAATCCCGAGTACGAAATTGTCTCTGGTCCGGCCTCGGACGACTGACGTTCCTTGCCACTAGGGGTTCTACCCACTAACTTCTTGTCGGCCCGAACACCGTTGGGGCCCCGGAACCCACAAGATCTCGGGTCCTGTCATTCATTATCAATAGAGAGGTCTCACAAAAGATGACACACTCCATCCGCTTAGCCGAAGGTGGTTTTCAGAACCTCGGCCTGACCTCCAGCGACCGGACGTGGCTGTACTTAATTCTCGCCGTCGGGGTCATTGGCATCATCGCGGGCCTCAACTTGATGCGTGGCGTGCTCGCCGCGGATCAGGGCAGCGCCAAAATGCGCGAGATTGCTAAGGCCATCCAAGAAGGCGCCGAGGCGTTCCTCAGTCGCCAGTTCAAGACCATTGGCATCATCATCGTGCCGCTCGCCGTCTTGATCTTCTTTACCGCCACCAAAGTGGTTAACCCCACCACGGGCCACATCGAGATGAGTTTTGCCGTGAACGGTATGTGGCGCGTGGTCTGCTTCCTCGTAGGTGCGGTGTTCTCGGGACTCGTGGGATTCATTGGTATGTCAACGGCCGTTCGTGGAAATGTTCGAACGGCGGCCGCTGCGGCCGCGGACGGACCGGACAAGGCCGCCAACGCCTTGCGCGTTGCGTTTCGCACGGGTGCGGTGACGGGTCTGCTCTGCGTGGGCCTCGGCCTCGTTGGTGCGTCCGGAATCTTCCTGATTTTCCAGGACTCCGCGACCTCCGTGCTCGTCGGCTTTGCCTTCGGTGCATCGTTGCTCGCACTGTTCATGCGTGTGGGTGGTGGAATCTTCACCAAGGCCGCCGACGTTGGCGCGGACCTGGTTGGAAAAGTCGAAGCCGGTATTCCCGAAGACGATCCGCGTAACGCCGCGACGATTGCCGACAACGTCGGTGACAACGTAGGTGACTGCGCCGGAATGGCGGCGGACCTCTTTGAGTCCTACGTCATCACCATCATCGCGGCGCTCATCTTGGGCTTCGCGGCATTCGGCAACGCCAAGTACGTGCTGTTTCCCCTCATTATTCCGGCCATTGGCGTGCTCGCCTCGATTGTTGGCGTCTACGCCGTTCGTTCGCGAGCGAAGGACAAGAACGCGCTGCAGCCGATCAACCGTGGATTCTGGTTCTCCTCGTTCCTGACGGTCGTGGCGGCGTTCTTCGTTGGCCACTACTTCGTGCACAACAACAAGGTGTTCTACGCCGTGTTGGCCGGAGTCGGTCTGTCGCTGGTGGCGAGTCTCATCACGGAGCACTTCACTTCAACGGAGCGAAAGCCCGTTCACGAGATTGCCGAGTCGGCGCGCACCGGACCGGCCACGACGGTGCTCTCGGGACTAGCGATTGGTCTCGAGTCCTCCGTGTGGGCCATCCTCGCCATCGCCGCGGCTTTGGGCGTTGCGATTCAGCTCGGTAACGGTCACATCAAGTTGACGCTCTACTACGTTGCCCTCATTGGTATTGGTCTGTTGTCGACGGCCGGCATGATTGTTTCGGAGGACTCCTTTGGGCCGGTGTCGGACAACTCGGCCGGAGTGGCCGAAATGGCCGGTGAGTTCGAAGGTGAGACCCAGCGCATTTTGGTGAGCCTCGACGCCGTTGGAAACACCACCAA
>JANXTQ010000009.1 GCA_025352305.1 Actinomycetes bacterium | reverse complement strand
ACGAGTGCGGGACTGAGTATTGATCAGGAGGCCCAGTGAGACAACCAACCATGCCGAGTGAACTTCCGAGCGGCGAACTGGTCACAAGATTCGCCGGTGGCGACCTCGATAACGCGGTACTGAGTGAACTGCGCGCTGGCGGTCTCGAATGCGTCAGCGACGTTCGCGCTCGCTACGAGCACGGGCGCGACTGGTGGCCTCTCTCGATTGGTTGGATCGCCGAGGGCCAAGTTCCTGCACTTCCGGGAGCCGTCGTGATGGCGAAATCGGTCGATGACGTCGTTCGAACGATCAACATCGCGCGGCGCCACCGCGTCGCCGTGACGCCCCAGGGTGGTCGTAGCGGAGTCGTCGGAGGCGCGATTCCTCTCACCGGAGGAATCGCTCTTGATCTCACGGGTCTGAGCGAGATACTCGACATCGACGAAATCAGTGGCACGGTGCGTGTGCAGGCCGGCTGTTTCGGGCCCGAGCTCGAATCAAAGGTTCGCGAACGAGGATTTACCGTCGGGCACTTTCCCCAATCGTTCGATCTCGCCACCGTGGGCGGATGGTTGGCGTGTCGCGGAGCCGGCCAGTACTCCAACCGGTACGGCAAAATTGAAGAGATAGTGCGTTCACTCACCGTGGTGCTCGCGGACGGCCAAACAGTGGTGACGGGAGGCCGCGGTCCGCGCCAGGCCGTCGGACCTGATCTCAACCAGTTATTTGTCGGAGCCGAGGGCACTTTCGGGGTCATTGTTGAAGCCACGTTGGTGCTGCGGCGTATTGCCGAATTCGAGTCTCGCGCGGCGTTCAGTTTTGATTCGCTCGACGAGGGATTAGAGGCGTGTCGCCGAATTGTTCAACGTGGTGCGCGACCGGCCGTGCTGCGCCTTTACGACGAAACCGAAAGTCAGCGTAACTTTGACGTTGCGCGTTGCGCGTTGATCGTGCTCGACGAGGGTGACCGCGCGCTGGTCGATGCGACAATGAGCATTGTTGGCAGCGAATGCGCGCAGGCGACGACTGAAGACGTTTCACTCGTCGAACGCTGGTTGGGACATCGAAATGATGTGGGCGCGTTGGCTCCACTATGGGCGCGCGGCATTGTTGTCGACACGATTGAAGTAGCCGGGCCCTGGTCCGCCCTCAGCGAAATTCACGACCGAGTTACGTCGGCGCTTCGCGCACTTCCCGACACGGTGCTGGCTTCAGTTCATCAGTCTCACGCCTACGACGACGGGGCGTGTCTCTACTTCACCTTCGTCGCTCGGCCCACTGGCGACTATGAGCAGTACTACCGTCAGGCGTGGAACGTCGCGAGCGAGGCCACGTTGGCCGCCGGTGGGGCGTTGAGCCATCACCACGGAGTCGGGCGCAACCGAGCCCGATTTGTGCGCGACGCCCTGGGCAGTGGCTTCGGCCTTTTGGAAAAGCTCAAGCAACTTCTCGACGAGAATTCGATTATGAATCCTGGTGTCTTGGGCCTCGGTGGCGAGCCGTGGTGAAAGCGCTCGTCATCGACGTGGGTTCAACCTCGATTCGAGCCGCCACGGTCAACGAAAGTGGCGAAGTCAGTGACGTTCATCAACGCTCGCTGACGGTGAGTTCGCCCCAGCCCGGCGAGGTGGAACTCAGCGGGGCCGAAATTATTAACTTCGGACTCGAACTCGCCGCCGCGACCGGGCAATCCGCGAGAGCGTGTGATGTTGTCGCGATTGCTAATCAGCGGGCATCGACAGTCGTCTTTGACGCCGTCAGCGGGGACGCCGTTGGTCCCGTGCTGGGCTGGCAGGACCTGCGAACGGTCATTGACTGCTTGGTCCTGCAGGGTTCGGGGGTGCGCGTGGCGCCCAATCAATCGGCGACCAAAGCGAAATGGTTATTAGAGAACTCGAGCGTTGACCGCGAGAGATTACGTTTCGCGACTCTCGAGACCTACGTGGCGTGGCACCTCTCGCGTGGCGAGTCCTACGTGAGTGACCATTCCAACGCGGCGGTTACCGGTCTCGTCGATTCGTCCGTTCAATCCTGGGACACGACGGTGCTGGACCTCGTTGGTCTGACGGCTGCGCACATGCCGACACTCGTTAACACGATGGGCGAGTGTGGCGTTGCTCATTCACTTAATGGGCAACCGCGCATCACGGCGCTCGTCGGCGATCAGTCCGCATCACTTTTTGGTCAAAGTTGCGTCTCGCCGGGTGCCACCAAGATCACCTTTGGCACCGGGGCCTGTCTCGATCTCGTACAGGGCCCCAGCGGTCCCGGCACCATGACGCGCTACGCGTCGGGCTGCTTTCCCATCGTGGCGCGCAGCGCTGACGGCGAACTCATCTGGGGCGTGGAGGGCATTGTTCTCTCGGCCGGAACCTGTATTGAATGGTTGCGAGACGACCTTGGACTTATTTCGTCCGCGCAAGAGAGTGAAGCTCTCGCCGTGTCAGTTCCGAGCGCGGACGGCGTCAGTTTTGTACCAGCCCTCCTCGGTCTCGGCACACCCGCCTGGGACTTTGGCGCACGAGGAGCGTTCTTTGGCCTGACGAGGGGCTCGACTCGCGCGCACCTGGTTCGCTCGGTGCTCGAAGGCATTGCTCAACGCGGCGCCGATTTGGTAGCGGCGGCCGAGATTCAGACGGGTCAGGCGATCAGCGAACTTCGCGTTGACGGAGGCATGAGCGCCAACGACTTTGTTATTCAGTCGTTGGCTGATTTCTCCGGTTGCACCGTGGCGGTATCGAACGAGCGCGAAGCGACCACCCGCGGAGCGGGGCTGATGGCTTTAGTGGGAGCGGGTCACTTGAACGTCAGCGACGTAGAGAAACTGTGGGCGCCCCGCAAACATTTTGATCCCCAGATCAGTGCCGACGAGCGAGGCGCAAGGCGCGAAGCGTGGGCTCAGGTGGTCTCTCGCGCCGAGCGAACAGTTCCCGAGCTGTCCTCGGTGTCCTTCTAATTCCTACGTCCACGGTTGCAAAGCCAGTGCGTTTTCAACTGTCGAGTGCTCGCCTACGAGGTCCCTCGACATCATCAACGCGCGAGGATGACTCAGCGCAATGAGCCCCGTGACCAATCCGTCTCGCGAATAGATCGCCAGCCACTTAGCTTCTTCAGGCGAGCCGAGAACGCACGTGACCTCGTCAGTCGGCGCCGGGTGGCCGAGCATCTGAATTTTCTTGCCGTATTGGTCACTCCAAAAGTAGGGCACCATCGACAGGGGTGGTGACGGCTCGGCACTGAGTAACTGAGCTGCAAGATACTGCGCGTGATCGTTCGCAGTCTGCCAATGCTCGATGCGCAACTCTTCGACGAAAGGGTCGTGACGCCACGTAAATCGTGCAACGTCACCAATAGCCCAAATATCATTGCCGGCGCTCAGGTGGTCGTCCACTACGACTCCCCCCCGTATTTCGAGTCCCGACGATTCCAACCACTCACAGTTGGCCAACGCGCCGACGGCGACAATTACCAGTGACGCGCCGATGCTCGAGCCATCGCCCATTAGGACTCTCAAACTTTCTGCGTCAGCTACAACGTCGAGCACGACCTGCGAGCCGCGCAGAGTGATGTCGGCGTCGGCGGCGAGACCTTCGAGCCACGTTGCCACGTCGGGACCCACGACGTTCATTAACGGCCGCTCCATTGCTTCGAGAACAGTCACGCGGTGTCCGAGCGTCGCCAGACTGGTCGCCGCCTCCGCCCCGATGAATCCACCCCCAATGATGACGACGTCGCGAGGTTCGTCCTTCTCCGACAGTTCGCCCAACAGGCGAACTACGTCATCGTGGGTTCGCACGGTATGAACGTGTTCGGTTGCGCTGTAGTCCAAGGTGCGCGCGCGCGATCCGGTAGCAATGACGATATGACTCGCGCGGTACTGCTCACCGGCGCTCGTTTTGACGCAGTGGGTGTCTACGTCGAGGGAAGTCGCCGTGTGGCTCGCCAGAAAGTTGACATTGAGTTCCTTCAAACGTTCGGCGCTCGCAAGCTCGGCACGATCGATCGTCCATTTCGTGGAGAGCACCTGCTTAGACAGCGGCGGTCGGTCGTACGGGCGTTGCGATTCGGCTCCGAGCAAAAGCAACTCACCGCTAAAGCCGTCGCGGCGCAGCGCTTCGACGAGGCGCCAACCGGCCAGTCCCGCGCCAACGACGATGAGCGAGTGCGAGGGCTGCAGTGAGCTCATCGAGCAAACATCGACAGCCACTGCTCTTGACTCACTGGGGCCAGCGCGTGGTTAAATTGGCGAACGTCGCTCATGGGAGCGCTGGGCTCAGCACTGTACAGATGCCCGGGGAATAAAACGGTGTCGTCGGGAATGCGCGCGAGACGCTCACTCAGCGAGCGGTACATCTCGGCCGGATCAGAGCCGGGCAGATCTGTCCTGCCGCATCCGTCCAAAAACAGCGTGTCGCCACTGATCAAACGCCCGTCAACGAGAAAGCACTGGGACCCGGGCGTGTGGCCCGGCGTGTGAATCAGCGTGATCTCGACGTCGCCAACTTTGACGATGTCGCCCGACTCGTGCGCAACGAGTGCACTGTCGCTCACGCCGGTGCGTCGAGTTACCCACGGGACCTCGGCACTTTGAACGTGAATCGGCACGTCAATCTTTTCGAGCAGAGCAACGATTCCGGCAATCTCGTTTCCGCCCATCTCTCCGCCCACGTGATCGGGGTGATAGTGCGTGGCGAGCGCGCCCACGACGTTCATATCGTCGGCGTTCACCAAGTCGACCAGTTCGCCGGGCGCGTACGCCGGATCGATGAGTACGGCTTGTCCCGATACTCGGTCGCCGACGGCGTAGACGAAATTCACCATTGATTTAGCGAGGCGGTCACCGACCGCAAAGTCGCGACCCGCTAGCCACTGGCGAAAATAGAACTGATCACTCATTCGCCGTCGCTCTCTCGAGACATTTTGGGGACCAACTCTTCTACCGTGGCGCGCGTCGCGCTCAGACGAGCTTCGAGATCTTCAATGATGGTGCTCGCGCGTTCAAGTTTGGAAATGAGATTGTCGACCGAAACCTCACCGTCGTCAAAGGACGCGACAATCGCATCCAGTTCGCTCGACGCTTCATTCCACGACATTGATTTTTCAGCCATCTCTCAACTCTCCTTTAGGTCCGCAACAGAACCAATCACCGTGCCGTCACTCACGCGAACGCTCACCACCTCGCCCCTCGCGACATCATGAATCGACGAGACCGTCTTTCCTGACGCCGTTGTCATGATCGACCAACCTTGTGCGAGTCGGCGCTGAGGATCGTAGGCCGACACCAAGAGACGGGCATTCGCGAGACGAGAGGATTCATCACTCAGCAGGTGTTGAGCGTGACGAGCCAGAGATGAACGGCGATGCGCAAGTGCTTGCATTTCACCGCTCAAGCGATCGCGAACAGCGAAAGTCATGGTGCGGCGGCGCTCCGCCAAGTACTCGGTGGACTCTTCAACAATTGCGCTGGCCGAACGCGCAATGCGCTGCGCCGGGCGCAGTACCCGGCGTTGATGCCAGTCCGTCACGCTGGACACGAGGTGTTCGCCGAGCTTGGTAGGCGTAATTGCCGCGTGAGCTGCCGCGAGGTCCGCTATGGAGACGTCACCGGTGTGGCCAATTCCAGTAAAAACGGGCTTCGTGCTGTTCGCAATAGCGAGAGCCACACGCTCGTCGTCAAAACAGGCGAGGTCGCCGCGCGAGCCCCCACCTCGAACAATGCAGATCACGTCGACGTCACTGGAGTTGAGCAGTCCAATCGCGCGCGCAACCTCAGCGGGCGCACTGTCACCCTGAACGGTGGTAGGAACCAATTGAATGGTGAATCCGTAACCCGAACTGAGGAGTTGGCCGGTGAAATCGTTGTAACCCTCGGTGCGCGGACTGGAAATCAATCCAACTCGCAGCGGTACCGGACTCAGTTCCAATGCCTTGTTGGCGTCGAGGCTCCCCTGTATTTGCAGTTTTTCGATCAGTGCGGCGCGAAGTCGAGCAACGTCTCCCAGCAGACCCTCAACGTCAATAGCGGTGACCGAGAAGCCCACTTCGCCGCGCGGCTTATATATCCCGGCGTAGCCGCGAAAATTGACGACGCTTCCTTCGCGCAGGGTCACCCCGCGTTCGGCCAAATCTCGCTTGAGCGTTACCCACACCGACGACCAGCACCGCACCTTAAGAACAGGCTTTTGTGCCTCCGAGGTACCCGACGCGTCCACAACATCGAGATAGAGGTGACCTTTTTCGTAGACCTTTTCAATCTCTCCACGCACCCAGCGCGGGTGGCGTCGACCGAAGGCCGACTCAATATGACCGACCAATTCCTCGTAGAACTCGCTGACCTCCAGAATTCGTTGGTCGCCGTCCGGCTCGGGTATCACGCTGCGAGGCTACCGCCCGTTTGCTTCATTTCAGGTACTCGTGGCACTCGCGAAAGGCGCTGTGCGAGAATGGGGGTGACGGTGAGTCGACCGGGTGGCCGCACCACAGAGCAATCGGAGGTGAGGAAGGTCGGGGCTCCAAAGAGCAGGGTGCTCGCGAAACGTGAGTCACGGTGACGTGCAGGAAAGTGCCACAGAGAACAGACCGCCGATGGCCCCGCAAGGGGATCAGGTGAGGGTGAAACGGTGCGGTAAGAGCGCACCAGCGTCTCGAGCGATTGAGGCGGCTCGGTAAACCCCACTCGGAGCAAGGTCAAACGTGGGAGATGGGCAGCTCGTTCGTTCGTTCTTCAGAACGAACACTCCCCAGGTGGACCGCTTAGATGGATGGCCACACAACCTCTTCGGAGGTGGACAGAACCCCGCCTACAGGTCGACTCACCGTCGCTCAACTCACCTAGATAGTGCGCTGCGCGATCCATCGTGTGAGATCGTTGCCCATTCTTCAGCACGTCAACGTGCCCGGTGCAGAGTCCGACGTAACTCGCGGTCGCCGTCACGAGTTGTTTGCGAGCCAGCATTGCGCGAGCCCAACGGCTACACTTAGGGCTGCGCCGCCGGCCTTGGCCCCATCGCGCGATCTGCGGATCGTCGCCAGTTTCATTCAATTCCCGCACTGATGCGGACTGCGGTGTAATTCCTTCGTCGCACGCGTCGGTGCCAAAGCACTGAAAGCATTTTCGTCGTGTTGTTGCTCCCATTTCGTGAACTCCCCGTGGCGGACCCCGGCACGCCCGATCGCCGCTCCCCCTTTCGCTACCTCGTGTGGCTGGCGCGTGAACAGCTCGGCACGCTCAGCCTCAACATGGTCTTCGGCATTGGCTGGATGGTTTCACAGGCACTGTTCCCCGTGGCAGTGGGGGCCGCCATTCGTTACGCCTTGAAGCCACGCCACACCGGTGAACTGTTCAAGTGGTCGTTCATTGTGCTCGTCCTTGGTTTCCTGCAGGCGATTTCCGGTGTGTATCGACACCAACTTGCGGTCACCAACTGGATGAAGGGCACCTACCGGTCCATCCAAGTCGTGGGTCGTCACCTCTCGGACCAGGGACTCTCGGTCATTGACGAGATCCCCGCCGGCGACGTCGTCAACACCGTCGCCAGTGACGCCATGCGCATTGGTGGGGCGTTTGACGTACTCGCCCGCTTCGTCGGAGCAGTGGTCGCGTGGATCGTGATCAGCGTCTACATGCTGACGGCGTCGCTCAGCCTTGGTCTCATTGCGCTCATTGGAGTGCCGCTGCTTGCTTCGCTCACTACTCCGCTCATGAAGCCGCTGCACGCGAGTCAGGCTGCTCAGCGAGAAGTAGCGGGCCGCCTCGCCGCTCTCGGTGCTGACACCGTCGCGGGCCTAAGAATTCTGCGCGGCGTCGGGGGCGAAGAGGTCTTCTTTTCCAACTACCGCGCTCAAAGCCAACGGGTGAGGACGGCCGGAAATCGAGTGGCAACCCCCCAGGCCGCACTGGAGTCGGGTCAGGTGCTGCTCCCGGCAATTTTGACGGCGGTCATTACCTTCATTGGTGCCCACGACGTTGCTCGTCACACCCTTCGTCCCGATCAGTTGGTGACCTTCTTTGGCTTGTCGATGTTTCTTACAACCCCGGTGCGAACCTCCATCGAGTACATCATCGCCACGACGCGCGCCTACGTCGGAGCGCGAAAAATACTTGCCATTCTCGATACCACATCGCCCCTCGTCGATCCGCTACAC
>JANXTQ010000003.1 GCA_025352305.1 Actinomycetes bacterium | reverse complement strand
GTTGGAGTGACCCCTTTGACATTTTGCATATACAGCGGCAGAAAAGTCATGGCGCCAAACATGGCAAATCCCACGACAAAACTGATGGCGGAGGCGGAACTAAACACGCGGTTTCTAAATAGTCGCGGCGCCAAGATCGGTTCGCTAGCTCGCCGTTCAATGGCGATGAACATCACCGTGAAGACGACGCCGATGCCCAAGATGACGAGACCGGTCACACTGAACCAGCCAAACGAACTGGTCACGCTGGAGCCGGCTAGTGAAAGATAAATAATGAGGGCTGATGCGCCCACGACCAGAGTTGCAAATCCGCCGTAGTCGACGCGGTGAGAAATTCGCGGTGCACCGCTCGGCAGTACCGCGGCAGTAACGAACAGAGCGGCGGCTCCCAGGGGCAGATTGACAAAGAAGCACCAACGCCACGTCGCGTAGTCGACAAAGAGTCCACCAATCAGTGGCCCGAGCACGGTCGCGGCGCCGAAGGTGGCCCCAAACCACCCGGAGTATCGTCCCCGGTCTCTTGGCGCAACGATGTCACCAATGATCGCCTGCGCGCCCACCATGAGGCCTCCACCACCCAAACCTTGGACAGCGCGAAAAATCACGAACAGCAAGAACGAGCGCGCCACCCCGCACAAAATGGATCCAACCAAGAAGAGCACGATTGCTCCTTGGAAAAATATTTTCCGCCCGTAGAGGTCGCCCAGTTTTCCCCACATGGGTGTCGAAACGGTCGCCGCCAACAGGTAGGAGACAACGACCCACGCCAGATGATCGCCACCGTGAAGTTCAGAGACAATTGTCGGTAGGGCCGTGGAAACAATTGTCGAGTCGAGGGCCGACAGCAACATACCCATCATGAGGGCGCCAATGATCGTATTGCGTTCGCGCGACGTGATCTGGCTCGGGTCTTTCACTTCTCTCTCCTACAGCTGCGCACAGAGCGGCTCGAAATTGCCTCAGTAAAAAGTGGTGCGCTGGGCCCCCCACGTCGACGACTGCCACGCAGCAAGATCACGTCATCACCGGTTCGTTCAGCCTAGTGACAGCGCAGCGAAACTCCGACTCTCAGTTGTCGAGGAGTAAACTTGCTTTACCGTGAAGTATCCGCGCCTCGAGCGAGTTATCGAGTTTGCACACCGCGGTCCGCACGCCATGCGACACGAATTTGCCGCGGGCATCACCGTAGCCCTGGGCGCTCTGGGTGCACTCGCGTGGTCCGCCGGCGCCGAGAGGTCCTACTTCACATTCATTGGCGCTCCCTTTCATTCGTCGTGGCTCCACTCAGTGAACTTGGATTCGTTGCGACAACTCAGTACGAACGGTGTACTCACGATCTTCTTTTTCGCCGTCGGACTGGAGCTGTCGAAGGAGTTTCGCATCGGATCGATGCGTCAACGACACCAAGCCGTCCTGCCTGTGCTGGGGGCACTGGGAGGCATGATCGCCTGTGCACTCAGTTACTTTGTCCTCGGCCGACTTCTCGGCAATACCCACATCTCCAACGGTTGGGGCATTCCCATGGCGACAGATATTGCTTTCACTTTGGGGGCTCTCAGTTTGGTGAGAAATCGCATTCCGCACTCGCTGCGAATTTTCTTGCTCGCTCTGGCGGTGGCGGACGACCTTTTCTCTGTCGTGGTTCTGGCCGCTAAATCGACAGGACATACGTCGGTGCTGTGGATGATGGGTTTTGTCGCTGTGCTCACTGCGTGCTGGCTACTACGACGTCATCTAGGAATATGGCACTACCTGGTGGCGCTAATTGTTGCCTGGGCCACCCTCATTGGCGCACACATTGAGCCGGCGCTCGCCGGTGTCGCGATTGGCGCACTCGTTCCCTTCGCGTCTACTAATCCAGGCCACCGACTCGAACAGATTGTCCAACCAATTTCCAATGCCGTTGCGTTGCCCTTATTTGCGTTCTGTGCCTGCGGAATTGCGTGGCGTGCTGTCACCTGGAACGCCAGTACGACCCAAATCGTCCTGGGGCTCGTGGGGGCACGGCTCGTGGGCAAACTGCTAGGAATCTCCCTCATCGTCACGCTCGCGCGTCGCCTCGGCGTGCGCGGGCCTGCGGAGATCCGCGGGACGTTGCTCCTCGGTGCCAGCGCACTGTGCGCAATTGGCTTCACCGTACCCCTACTTTTTGCGGGTCAGATTTATGGCTCCCTTTCTCCTGCGTACTACGCGAGCACGATTGGACTGTTGGTCGCGTCGATTTTGGCGACGGTCCTCGGCGTGGGAGTACTGCGCATTGCCCGTCGGGGCAACCAAAACTCACTAGGTTGGTCCCGACAAGGAGACCACTATGAAGACTCGGCTCACTGAACTACTCAAAATTGAACACCCGGTCATGCTCGCTGGTATGGGCGGCGTGTCCTACAGCGCCCTCGCCGCCGCGGTATCTAATGCCGGTGGATTTGGCTGCCTGGGAGCATCAACGATGTCCAGTGATGTCATGGTCGACGAGATGGCTCGCACCAAGGCCAGTACTGCGTTGCCTTTCGGGGTTGACTTGCTCACTGCATTTCCGGGCGACATGGTAAAAAACGTCGAACTCATCATCGAAGGTGGGGCCACGGCATTTGTCGCTGGGCTGGGCGTGCCTCGAAATGTCATTGAACTTTGTCACTCGCACAACGTGATTGTTGTTTCCATGTGCGGCAAGGTCGAACACGCTCAGCGCGCACTCGACGCGGGATGTGACCTCGTGGTGGCGCAGGGAACCGAAGCGGGTGGTCACACCGGCACGGTGGCGACTTTTCCTCTCGTGCCCATGATCGTCGATGCCGTCGGGTCCCATATTCCCGTGGTTGCGGCCGGAGGCATATTCGACGGACGCGGTTTGGCCGCAGCGCTAGCGCTCGGCGCGGACGGCGTGTGGATGGGAACGCGATTTATTGCTACGCCCGAAGCCCGAGGTCTTCCGCACTACAAAGAGCGCATTCTTCAAACTAAGGAAGATGGAACGGTGGTCTCGCGCGCGTTTTCGGGAAAAACTATGCGCGTTCTTCGAAACGCCACCACAGATCGATACGACGCCGATCCGACGTTGCTCAAGAAGTTTCCCGATCAACTATTCGTTAGTCACGAAGACGGAACCTTCCACCTCGGTGGTGACGAAAACACTGATGGTGTTGACCCCGAGCGCGAAGGTTTCCCCGCCGGTCAAGCAGTGGGAGCTATTGGTTCTTTGGTGCCCGCCGGGGACCTGGTCGCATCCATTATGCGCGAAGCCGAAAATCAACTAGCTCGGCTCGAAACTCTCGCGGGTCGCTAGGCGCCGAGTTCAATCGGACAGCTCACGCCGGTTCCGCCGACACCGCAGTATCCCCGAGGATTCGCCGTCAAGTACTGCTGGTGGTACTCCACGGCCAAATAGGTTTCGGGCGCCGGCGCGATTTCGGTCATTAGCGGTCAAAAGCCCGCGTCGGCCAAGCGCTCCGTATTTAGTGGCGTAGTCGGGCGCTGTCACGTATTGCTCCTCACTCGTTGTAAACACAGCGCTGCGGTAGTGGTTGCCCATATCGCCACCGTGGCGACAGCCGTGGGTTGGATCGTGATTTTCAAAAAAGCACTCGAACAGTTCTTCGTACGAAACGATCTGCGGATCAAAGAGCACTTTCACTGTTTCGCTGAGACCGATTACTAAGGGTCCCGTCGTGGTTCACTCATTGCAACTGGTCGACCCATGTCCGCAACTTACGCCGCGCGAACCGGGCAAGGCGCATAGTGGTGGCCATAAAGCGCGCCGTTAGGATCGCCGTCGTGAGTGAGAGTTCGACGAGAACGGAAAACATTCTCTCGAGTATTCGAGCGAGCGGAGGCCGAGTTACGTCCACGAAGCGTGCGCTCATATCCATCTTGCTCAACACAACGGCGCACCTCAGCGCGGACGATATTGCGACCGCCGTTCAAAAGACCGATCCTCGAGCGAGTGCGTCAACGATCTATCGCAACCTCGAGGAACTCGAGAGTTTGGGATTCGTTGTTCACGCTCACTTGGGTCGCGCTGCGGCGGTTTATCACTTGGCTGGTCCTGTCCACGGCCACCTGTTGTGTTCGCAGTGCGCCGCGACGATTGAAGTTCCGTCAGATAATTTCGAACCGCTCGTGAGAGCGATGCGTCGCGATTTCGGCTTCGATGTCAATCGACATCACCTGGCACTCAGCGGAGTGTGCGCCGACTGTCAATCACGCTGAGGCCACCACGCTAAAAGTACGCTCAGCGTCGCCAACACGACCACAGTCCAAAGAGCGTTTCTGACGGAGTTGAAAGCGGACCGGTCAATAACGGCCGAAGAGATCGCGACCCCCAATGCACTTCCTAGCGCTCGAGAGAGATTGATGAGCCCCGAGCCCACTCCTCGTTCGTGCGCACTCACGAACGACATGACGGTGGTGGAGTTGAATGTGTTGGACGCCCCGACACCGAGGCCGATGACGATGAGCGCCGTGATGAGTTGCCATTCGAGTGTGCTGAATGCTGCGCCGAGCGCGCCCATTAACACCACGACACTCGCGCTTCGCGCCACTACGCGGCGCGAAGTTCGCCGAAAAAGTCGGCCGACTAGTGGCGCCGCGATCACGAGGCCGGCCGGTATCGCCATCGTCACTGCGCCGCTCGTTGACGCTGACCGAGAGAACACCCATTCAACAAAGAAGGGCACGCTCGTGAGCAGAGCAAAGAAGCTCGCCCAGGTCAAAACAATTGATGCCATCGATGCACGAATCACGCGGTGAGCCAACAGGACACGATCAAAGAGCGGCGAGGGTGATCGACGTTCCACGGGTACGAGCGCTGCGCACGCCGCGACTCCAATGGCGAGAACGCCGAGAGGTGCAGGAGTGAAGCCATATTTGGCGACGAGCGACAGTCCGCCGATCACGCCACCCACGCTTAATGCCAGCACGCCGGCACCAGCAATGTTGAGCGGTTGACGCGGCACCGACGTACGACTTCGCGGCAGAAACACAATCGACGCCGCCAGTGCCAGCAGGGCCAGCGGAGCGGACACGAGAAAAATCATTCTCCAGCCAATGACGCCCACGAGCAAGCCGCCGAGAAATGGTCCGGTGGCTAATCCAATTGCTTGCGCTGACGCTTGTATGCCTAAGGCGGTCGAGCGATGTTCACTGTGAACCGATGACGCCACGAGCGCGACAGAGTTTGCTTGGATCATGGCCACACCGAGGGCTTCGAGAACTCGAGCACCGATGAGAAACTCGAAATTCGGAGCTAAGGCGCACGCGCCTGCTCCGAGCAAGAAGAGCACGAAACCTTCCAGGTAGACCCGCTTGCGACCCACGGTGTCGGCACGTTTACCAAAAAGCACCAGCGTGGTGACGATCGTGAGTTGGCTCACGAGCACGAGCCACGCAATCTGGTCCAACGAACGATGAAGTTGGTGTGCGAGTTGCGGATAAGCAATGGTCACAACACCGGTGTCGAGAGATGTGGTCAGTGCGCCGAAGGAAACCGCCGCCACGGCGAGCCACTCGG